>JAJYZM010000173.1 GCA_021799935.1 bacterium
TTTAAGAGTCGATACAAGGAAAGTCAACAAAAGAACCATAGAAAATCTCATAAAAAGCGGGGCTTTGGATATTGCCGGAGAGTCGAGAAAATGGATGCTCGATAATTTAGAAGCGGTGATGGAGGAAGCCGTCCGCAAAAGGGAAAAAGAAGATTCCGGGCAGGTAGATTTATTTGCCTCCTTAGGCGATAACGTTAATTATGCCCAAGGCAAAGACGAGTCTTATTTAAAGATTTCGGGAGAAAAGGACGATAAAAAGTCTATACTCGCTTTCGAAAAAGAATCGCTCGGATTTTATCTTTCCGGCCACCCGTTGGACGGCTACGAGGAAAAGATTAAACTGCTCGGCATAAAATCTGTTGCGGATATAGTGTCCGAATATATAAGAGGCCTGCGCAAAGGCGGTCCGGAGCGGCCGGACAAGGATAATACGTATAGAATAGCAGGAGTCATAAATCAGCTGAAAGTGCATAAAACGAGAAATAACGACAAGATGGCTTCGTTTATATTAAACGATAAGAACTCGAACGTCGAAGCCGTTTTTTTTCCAAAAAACTTTTTAAAATACGAAGAAATATTAGGAACGAATCAGCCCGTAATCTTGACCGGCAGAATCGATTTTTCGGGACTGAATGCATCCGGAAATACGGGAGGCGTATCGGAACCGGCCGAAGCGGCAGGCGAAGACGCGGCGGAAAACGACGCCGCCCAAAACGGCAAAAATAAACCGGAAACCGGAAAGACGGAGTACGGCGCGGGCTACGACGACATGGATTCGGATATTAAAGTTATAGGAGAAAGCATCGAACTCTTAGACGAGGTTAAGGTAAAACGGCAGGCAAAACAGGAAGATGAAGTGTGTATTATAGAAATAAACGAAAATGCTGCTTTTTTCGAAGCGGGAGAATTCAGAAACTTTCTTTCGGAGATAAAAAACAGCCTGTCCGATTCCAAGGGCAGTTCTAAAGTAATATTAAGAATGTCCGGATATAATATAGTGCTCAAAGAGAGTCTAGGGGTGGACAAGGCATTGCTGAAATCAAAATCCCTGCCGGACTATTTGAATATTATATAATAGGTGGTATAATAAAAACCCATAGTAATATAAAACAAAATAAACATTTATGGCCATACAATATCTTGAATTTGAAAGACCTATAATCGAACTCGAACAGAAGATAGAAGAGTTAAAGACGTTTAACATGGGAGGTTTTGCCAATGTAGATGAAGAGATAAAGAATCTCGGAGCCAAAAAGGATAAACTTACGAGGGATATATTTAAAAATATAAACAGCTGGCAGATTACCCAGTTGTCCCGCCATCCTTTGAGACCTTATGCTATGGATTATATAGATTTAATGGCTGAAAATTTTGCCGAACTCCACGGAGACAGGTTGTTTATGGACGATAAAGCCGTAGTAGGAGGTTTCTGCTTTATTAAAGACGGCGCCTCGGGTTACAGGCAGAGGGCGCTTATAGTGGGGCACCAGAAAGGCCGCAACACAAAAGATAAAATGTGCAGGAATTTCGGCATGCCCCATCCGGAAGGCTACAGAAAAGCGCAGAGGCTGTTTAAGCTCGCGGAAAAATATTCTATCCCGATAGTTACGCTAATAGACACGCCCGGCGCGTATCCGGGTTTAGGAGCGGAAGAAAGGGGGCAGTCGGAGGCGATAGCAAAAACAATATATACTTTATTAAATGTTTCCGTTCCCGTTATATCCGTAATAATAGGGGAAGGCGGGAGCGGAGGAGCGCTTGCCTTCGGAACGGGGAATAGAGTTTTGATGATGGAGTATTCGGTTTATTCGGTAATATCGCCGGAAGGATGCGCGTCTATCCTGTATAAAGATACTTCTAAAACCGAGGATGCCGCTAATTCTTTAAAACTTACGGCAAAAGACCTGTTAAACGATTCTAAAGTTATCGACGGCATTATACCCGAGCCTCTCGGCGGAGCGCACAGAGATATAAAACTCGCGTCGGAAAACCTTAAAAAAGCTATTCTGGAGAATATCGAAGAACTTAAAGAATACGGCGGAGAGGATTTAAGAAACGAAAGAATAAAAAAATTCGCTAATTATTAATTTAACTTAATTTAACCGGTATGAATTATAATTTTATTTTTTTAACATGGCGGTAGAATATCCCGATATAGCATATTTTTTATCTAAGGACCTTATATATAAAAATACAAGGGACGAAATTTACGAAAAAATTTCCGTTACCGCATCGACTTTTATAAAAAGCGACCTCGTAACCATATTTATGCTTAACGAGGACACCGAAAAGATAGTATGCGTTAAATATTATCAAGGCGGCAAATTTATAAAAAAAGATTTCGAGATAATGCTCGGAGAGGGATTAATAGGTTCGGTCATAGAGAACGGCGAACCGTTGGCCAGCGGCAATCTTAAATCCGACCTATCCGATATATATTACGAACTGGAAAAACAGTTTACCGATATGTCGTCTATGCTGAGCGTTCCAATCTATGCGGGGACGCTTGTTTTAGGAGCTTTAAATATATACAGGAAGGATACGGACGATTTTTACGAAGAAGAAACCAAAATCGCAAAATTCATAGCTATGATGGGAGGTATTTTCATATACAGCCTCACTTTATACGAAAACGCCAACCTTTTATATTTAAGGCAGAAAGAAGAAAGCCAGAAAATCGCAAATCTTCTCGAAGTTTCCAAGCTTGTTTCGTCTTCGCTGGACCTTTCGAGCATTATAGACCACTCCGTAAAAAGGTTGATTAATTTTACTAAAACGGATTCAGCTCTGGTGTATCTTAAGGATAAAGACAAAGAAGAAAATAAATTCTGCTATGAATTTTTTAACTGCAATATGACCGGATGCTCCATATTCGGAGGCAATATAAACTGCTACAATATGACCGAATTCGAGTGTCAGTTCGTGAAATGCCCTACGGAATCTAAAATATTGCAAAAATGCGTAAACTGTCCGTTTCTTAAAAATACCGCCCTGAAATTATTTAAGAGCTATAATATGGAAGGTTCGTTTTACGGGCACGAACTCATGAAATTAGAAGACTGCAAATGCTTAAAAGCGTTAAGCTCCGATTATCCTACTATTAACTATTACGAGGTAAGCGGCGCGGCTCATAACGATAATTCCTGCGGCTGCTTATTCAAAGATATTCCGAAACGGACGCTTATCGGGATACCGGTTAAAACGGACAAGGATTTCCTGGGGTTAATTTTTCTTTTCGGCAAAAAAAAGACCAATTATTCGGTCGAAGTCGTTGATTTCATATCCAATATTTCAAGCATAATTTCCGTCGCGGCACATAATGCGCAGACGCTGAATTATATCGAAGAAGAACATTTTGAAACTATAAGTTCTATATCGGAGGCGATAGAAGCCAGAGACACATATACCAGAACCCACGGCGACAGGCTGATAGATTACAGTGCAGCGGTGGCAAAAGAACTCGGATTAAACGGCAATGAAATAAAAAATATCAGATACGCGGCGGCAATGCACGACGTCGGCAAAATAGGCATAAAAGATTCCATATTAAATAAACCGGAAAAACTGACCGACGAAGAATATAATGAGATTAAAAAGCATCCCGAAATAGGCTATAACATGCTTAAAAAAATAAAATTTTTAAGTTTCATAGCAAACGACGTCCTGTATCATCAGGAAAGATATGACGGAAAAGGCTATCCTGCCGGACTTTCCGGAGAAGATATACCGATTGCGTCAAGAATAATAGCCGTAGTGGATACATTCGACGCTATGACTACCGACAGGCCGTATAGGAAAGCTCTACCGGTAGATACCGCATTGGAAGAGATTAAAAAAAATTCCGGAACCCAGTTCGACCCTAAAGTCGTAGAAGCGTTTCTGAAAGCGGTAAAGTCGGGGGGGGGGGGGGGGGGGGGTAGGTTTCTCTCCACTTGAAAAAGAAAAAAATGATGGGGTTC
>JAJYZM010000174.1 GCA_021799935.1 bacterium
TAAATACCGTGCATCTGTCGCCAAGGTTGCACGAACTTGAAGCGTTAAAAGCTTTATCGGCAAATTCTTTAATAATATCTATGTTGAGTTTCTGTGCTTGTTCTTCCAGAAACGAACCCGTACCCGCGGCGCAGGCTTTATTCATTTCAAAATCTATTACCACGCCGTTCTTAATTCTTATATATTTTGAATCCTGTCCTCCGATTTCGAAAACGGTGTCCACGTCTTTATCGATAAAGATAGACGCCGCCGCCTGCGCCGTTATTTCGTTTTTAACTACATCCGCCCCGATATAGTCCGCTATCAAATATCTTCCGGAACCGGTAGTGCAGACTCCCCTAACGGAAGCATCCACGTTAAAATTTTTTAATTCTAGATATATTTCATAAAGGGTATCTCTGACGACCTCAATAGGTTTACCGTTGGTCTTTTTATATTTTTTTACCAGAAGCTGTTTATTTTCGTCTAATAAAACTACATTTGTGGAAACGGAACCAGTATCTACTCCTATATAAACGGGAACCGTTAAGCCGGAACGGCATTTAAGGGCGCTTAAATTATCTAAATCCGCATCGTTATCTTTTTTATCTTCAGAATGATAATGCTTAAGCCTGTCTCTGTATCTGCCGGTTAATTTATTTTTCTCGATAAATTCTTTAAGGCGTTCCAGCCCTTTAAATTTAAAATTTTTTTCATTCTGCGAAATTATGGCTATTCCTATCGCAGACATAACCGTATGATGTTCCGGTACAATAAGTTCGCTGTCTTTAAGATTCAGTATATCCTTGAATGCCCTCGCCATACCCTGGTTAAATGCCACCCCGCCCTGAAAAATAACAGGCTTTTCAAATTTTTTGCCCTTTGCAATCGTTCCTATAAACGTTCTTGCGACGGCGTAGCACAATCCCGCAACGATATCGGGTATAGGCGTCGAAACCTGCTGAAGGTGAATCATATCCGACTTGGCAAATACGGTACATCTTCCAGCTATCTTTGCCGGATTTTTCGATTCTAAGGCTAATTTTCCGAATTCATTTTCTATATTTATATTAAGTCTTTCCGCCTGCTGGTCGAGAAAAGAACCCGTCCCGGCGGCGCATAAGTCGTTTAATCCGAAGTCCTCCAAGAAAATCTGTCCGGTTTCTTTATTTTTCTTAAGCATAAGAAATTTAGAATCCTGTCCGCCCATTTCTATGACCGTTCTTACATCTGGATAAAAATATTTTACGGCTTCCGTCTGCGCAACAAGTTCGTTTATATTGGGAATGCCTAAAACCTCCCCTAACGTCCGCGAACCGGAACCGGTAGCTCCTATTCCGGCAAAAGAATTTTCCGAAAATTCATCAAAAATACTTTTTAAAACATTATAAGCCGTTTTAATAGATTCGCCGTTTGACCTTATATAATCTTTTTTTAGAACTCTCAGGCTTTTGTCTAAAATTGCAAATTTAACGGTGGTTGAACCTATGTCTATGCCTAAATATAGTTCTTTATTGTATTCTTTCATATTATTTATTCTTTTTATATTTTTTTCCATCTGCCGCCTTCTTCGAATATTTCCTTCTTCCAAACCGGCACAGTTTCCTTTATATTATCTATTAAAAATTTCGACGCAATATAGGAATCTTCCCTGTGGGGACTTGAAACCCCTATGGAAATAGAAATTTCACCTGCATTCATCTTTCCCGTCCTGTGTATTACGCAGACTTTTAGAATGTCATACTTATCAAATGCGGCTTCAATTAATTTCTTAATTTCTTTAACCGCCATTTCTTCATACGCCTCGTAATATAAATATTCTACAGGCTTGCCGTCGTCGTTATCCCTAACCGTTCCGTTAAACAAAAGAACAGACCCTGCCGAAGCATCTGAAACGAAATCGAGAACTTTAGCATCGTCTATTTTTTCACCGGTTATTTCTATATGCATATTCTTTTCCGCCGAGGAACAAACGCCTCCGCTTACAGGCATAATAATAGTTATTTCGTCCCCTTCGGTCAATTTTTTTTCGGCATTCGCATATTCCATATTAACGGCAAACTTAGAAATTCTAATTATTTTTTTCACCGCCGGGTAGGCTTCTTCTATGGCCGCAATAGCATATCCCACTGATGAGCCTTCGGGAATTTGCAAATCTAACCGATTTTTTCCAATTATTTCTTTTAAAGCGGCAAAAAGCCGGACTTTTATATTTATCATATTATAGAGAGATGTTTTGATATTTCATAATAAATATGCCCGATTTCATTAAGAATTATCTTATCCATAGCTAATTTTACGGCATTCAAAGAACCTGGGACGGAAAAAATTATCTTCCCGTTATATATTCCTGCGGAAGCACGCGACATAATGGCGGAAGAACCTATTTCATTATAGCTTAAACTCCTGAATAACTCCCCGAAACCATACAGCTCTTTATCGTATAAATTTTTTAACGTTTCGTAAGTTATATCTTTAAAAGAAACTCCAGTTCCGCCGTTTATAATTAAGGCATCGGTTTTATGTTTCTGATCCGGATAACAAATTTTTACGATAATGTTTTCGAGCAGTTCTTTATCGTCTTTTATAATACTGTAACCCGACACTTTATGGGAAGCCGATAAAAGTTTTTCTTTTATATAGCTTCCGCTTTCATCTTCGCTTTCTTTTCTCGTATCGCTTAACGTTATGACATAAACGTCTAAAAGCTTGCCGGCTTTTATATCTTTTTTATGTTCTAAATGCCCCATTATAATTGAATTTTAAACTATTACGGCAAAAAAGTCAACGTTTCGACTTGCCGTTTTAAGCAGACGATCTTATAGTCTGCCCCTTAATAACCATTTAGAAATTATTTAAAAAATTCAACTATCCAGTCAATCCGGCAATCCATAAATATATACCCTAAATCACGATTTAGGATTTTATATTCTGGATTTACTTAGGATTGGAATATATAAATATTTTCTAAATCAAGATTTGGGTATACGGCAATCTATAACAAAATGCCGAAAATGCTGGAGATCCCAACATTTTCGGCATCGTTAATAAGTTATTTTATTTAGCTGTTATGCTGTCGCGGTTAATTTATTAATACATTCCGCCCATTCCGCCTCCGGGCATTCCTCCGGGCATTCCTCCGGCAGGTTTTTCTTCAGGCTTGTCCGCAATCATTGCTTCGGTAGTAAGCATAAGCGATGCTACGCTTGCTGCATTTTGAAGAGCTGTCCTTTCAACCTTAGTCGGGTCGATAATACCCGCTTTAATAAGGTCTTCGTATTTGTCAGCAGCCGCATTATATCCAAAAGCAGATTCTTGATTATTAAGAACTTTGTCTATAACTATCGAGCCTTCAACGCCGGCATTTTCGGCAATCATTCTTAAAGGCTCCTGCACGGCTCTTTTAATTATTTTAACGCCGGAATCTTCGTCGTGGTTTGCTCCTTTTAATTTATCCAAGACCTTAGCCGCCCTTAAGAGTGCGACACCGCCTCCGGGAACTATACCTTCTTCTACGGCAGCCCTCGTGGCGTGAAGCGCGTCTTCGACTCTGGCTTTCTTTTCTTTCATTTCGGTTTCGGTAGCCGCGCCTACGTTAATCACGGCAACTCCGCCGATTAATTTTGCAAGTCTTTCCTGCAGTTTTTCTTTATCGTAATCCGATGTAGATTCTTCTATCTGAGCTCTGATTTGTTTAACCCTTTTTTCTATATCTGTTTTTGAACCTGCTCCATCGACTATAGTGGTGTTGTCTTTATCCACGGTTATTCTTTTTGCATGGCCGAGGTCCTTAAGCGTGATAGACTCGAGCTTAACGCCTATATCTTCGGAAATTACCTGCCCTCCGGTTAATGTTGCTAAATCTTCGAGCATAGCCTTTCTCCTGTCGCCGAAGCCCGGGGCTTTAACGGCACAGCAGTTTAAAGTGCCTCTTAATTTATTTACGACAAGCGTTGCAAGAGCTTCTC
>JAJYZM010000175.1 GCA_021799935.1 bacterium
TTTTATTATTTAAAGGCAGGATTGCTAAAAGCGGAACTTTAAAAGGCAGGATTTCAATAATTTATAAAGGATTATATTCCAATTTTGAAAGAACTTCGCTTAAAGATATAAATAATTACCGTAAAAAGCTCAAAGCGGCAAATTTTTTATATGATTTTATCCCCGGAGCCTATATAGAAAGTTTTAAATATAAAAATATTAAGAAAATTAATGGTAACGTTAAGCTTAATATAAAATTTATCGATAGAAATTATGGAGTATTAAGAGGGGATAAGTTATTATTTCATTCGGTAATGCCTGTAGATATGAGCCTGATACGGCTTGTTTTAAAAAGAAAAAGGCTTTATCCTTTGATAATAGGCTATCCGTTTGAACATATCGGCAAAATTAAAATAAAAATTCCTGAAAAATCCTCTATATATTATTTGCCGCAGCCGTTAAAATTCAACAATGAAGCGGGGTCTGCCTATTCAAACTGTTCGTTTTCAAAAAATAAAGCAGAGTTGAGCTGTGTTTATAAATTTGAATCTAAAAAACCGGCGGTATCTGTTAAGGACTATAAAAAATACAGGAAAATTATAAAAGCATATGCCGCGTATTTAAAAAATTATTTCATTGCAGTATCGAGCGTATATTTTTATTAATATAAAATTTACAGGAGGATTTAAAAATGAGAAGCATGACGGAAGAAGATTTAAAAGCCGCTTTCGCGGGCGAAAGCCAGGCGCACGTAAAGTATATGATTTTTTCGGAAGAGGCGCAGAAGGAAGGCAAGCCTAAGTTGGCTAACGTATTCAGGGCTATAGCAAGAGCCGAGCTCATTCACGCAAAAAATCATTTAAGGGCGCTCGGAGGCATTAAAAAATCGGGAGAAAATATTGCCGCTGCGTATAGCGGCGAAGATTACGAAATAGAGGAGATGTATCCTGTATTTTATGAAGTAGCTAAATTTCAAGGCGAAAAGGAAGCCGTGCGTTCTACGCATTATGCTCTGGAAGCCGAAAAAATACACAGGGAGATATATAAGAAGGCAAAGGAACTTGATGCCTCAGGGAAAGATTTCGACGGAGAAACGGTCTATATATGTCCCGTCTGCGGTCATACCCATGTCGGAGCGGAAGCGCCGGATAAATGTCCCGTCTGCGGCTGCGCGAAAGATAAATATATTAAATTTGCCGCATAAAATAAAATTCATAAAATTTGACAATATCTATTTTTGTGATATTATAAAAATATAGAAACATTATTAGCGCTAAATGTTTTAAAAGGAGGGAATTACCATGATTCAGGGAGTAAACGGCAATCCTACGGCTTCACAGCTTTTTCAGAACAATCAAGCCGATGCCAATAAGGGTCAATATCAAAATATATCAGGTCCGAACGATGTTGCCGATAAAACTGCGGCGTTAACTTTAAATACCGTCGATAAGCTTAATCAGGGTTTAGTAAATGCCCTTAACCAGTCAACGGCTAATCTTAATCAGAACGTCCAAAATCTTCAGTCCAACGGCGGCAGCGGAAATGCGTCTGGCCAACAGCAGTATAATAACGGCGGACAACCCGTTACTATAGGCACAAATCAAAGCGGCAATTTATTAAGCAAAATAGTTTAGTTTTTGCGTTAGATATTTAAATGCTGAAAAAATTAAACGATTTGATTGAAAGGGCGGGACTTTTTTCTCCTAAAACGGCGGCGGTAGCCGTTGCGGAGGAAGACCTCGTCATCGAAAGTATATTGAAATCCTATAAAAGCCGTCTAATAATTCCTAAATTAATAGGAAATAAAAACAAAATACTTTCTCTTTTAAAGAAAAACCGCTTAAAAGATTTAGACTTTAAGGATATTGAAATAATAGGCGCCGATAACGACGCCGATGCCGCTTATATCGCCGCTAAACTCGCTTTGGAAAAAAAAGTCGATATAATAATAAAAGGGCATATCCATACCGATATATTAATGCATCAGCTTTTCCATACGGAAAACGGCTTAAAAACGAACAGGTTTGTTTCCCATATATTTTTAATGGAAATTAAAACCTATAAAAAACTAATATCGATAACCGATGCCGCAATAAACATTAATCCGGATATAACGCAAAAAGCCCAAATACTTCAAAATGCGATAGACGTATGCCTAATGCTCGGCATTAAGCGCCCAAAAGCCGCTATGCTATCGGCCGTGGAAACGGTAAATCCTAAAATAAGTTCGACTTTAGATGCCGCAATTATTTCTAAGATGGCGGAAAGAGGACAAATTACGGGAGGAATAGTGGATGGTCCGCTTGCCTTCGATAACGTAATTTCTAAAAAAGCGGCCGTCGAAAAGGGTATACGAAGCGAGGTATCGGGAGACGCCGATATAATAGTAGTGCCGAATATAGAATCCGGCAATATCCTTTTTAAAGATTTGGAATACCTTGCCGGGGCAAAGGCGGCAGGCGTTGCGGTAGGGCTTAAGGTCCCGATAGTTCTTACTTCAAGGGCGGATAACGCCGAAACTAGGCTGTATTCGGCGGCATTTGCTTCTATCGTCTCGGAAAATTATCCTAAATTTTTGGACTACAAAGCCGGATTATAAAAAAACTTAAACTTAGCCTGTTCAATACGGCTAAATTATCTGCTTATGCCTAAAGGAATAGAAGATTTTATTAAAATGAAACTAAACGGCGAAAAAATCGCGATGCTCACCGCTTACGATTTTGTTCAGGCGGGCATAGCGGGAGAAGCCGGCATCGATATAGTACTGGTAGGGGATTCTCTCGCGACTACCGTTCAGGGAAAAGGCAACACTATAAGCGTTACCTTGGAAGAAATGATTTACCATGCAAAAATGGTTAAACATGCCTTAAAAGACGTGTTTACGGCATGCGATATGCCCTTTATGTCTTATCAGGTCAGTTCGGAACAGGCATTAATCAATGCCGGCAGAATACTTAAGGAAAGCGGAGTTAACGCTGTTAAAATAGAGGGCGGAAAAGCCTTGGCGGATACCGTTAAAAGGCTTACCGCGAGCGGTATTCCCGTAATCGGTCATATAGGCCTTATGCCTCAATTTATTAACGTTCTCGGCGGATATAAGGTTCAGGGTAAAATAGAGCCGCAGATAGAAAAGCTTGTCGATGACGCTAAAGCGCTGGAAAATGCAGGCGCATTTATGATAGTATTGGAAGCGATGCCCGAAGAAGCAGCGTTGAGCGTCCAGAATAATATTAATATCCCGACAATCGGCATAGGTGCAGGTAGATTTACCGACGGGCAGGTTCTGGTATTTTACGATGCAGTAGGAATGTTGCCTCAAAAGCCGCCTAAATTCGTCAAGAAGTTTACGGATTCGCGTTCTTTGCTAATCGACGGATTAAAAACATATAGAGAAGAAGTTAAAAACGGCGCGTTTCCGGCCGAAGAAAACATATATAAATAAATAGGAGAGGATAAATGGAATTAAAAGAATGCATTATAAGCCGTTCTTCCAAAAGGGATTTTAAGAACATACCCGTACCTAAAGATTTGATTATTAAGCTAATGGAAACTTCTTCCCATGCACCGTCGTGGGCTAACTCACAGCCTTGGAAGGTTGCCATTTCGACGGGAAAAACGTCGGAATTCATCAAAGAAAAAATATATAAGCTGGCGCGTGACGGCAATCAAGGTAATCCAGATTTTCCTTTTCCGGAGTTCTGGCCGGACGAACAGTCTAAAAATATTTTCGAAACGGGAAAACAAAGATATGAATCTCTTGGAATTTCTAGAGACGACGAAGAAAAAAGAAGGGAAATAGCGCTGAATAATTATCTTTTTTTTGGTTCGGAAACCGCAATTTTCGTATATATGAACGAGAAATTAGGACACTGGTCCACTCTGGATTGCGGAATGTTTGTCCAAAATATTCTTTTGGCCGCCCATGACCTCGGGCTG
>JAJYZM010000005.1 GCA_021799935.1 bacterium
ATTCTCAATGTATATATGTGGATAATAATTATAAAAGCCCTGCTCTCATGGGTAAACCCGGACCCCTATAATCCTATAGTCCGTTTTATAAACGACATTACCGAACCCGTTCTGAATAAGGTAAGGCTGATACTTCCCATCGGAAACAGCTTTGCTTTCGACCTATCGCCTATAATAGTTATTTTTATAATCTGGATGCTCATAACTTTATTAAAATTTGCGGAATTTAATTATATTCTGCCGTTAATAATTTAAATAAAACGAGGATAAAATTATGGAACTCTCTCCTATCGAAATAAGGTCGCAAAAATTCTCAAAAAAAATAAAAGGCTACGACGTAACGGAAGTCGATAATTTTCTTGAAATAGTCGCAAAGGATATGGAAAAATTATACGGCGAATATTACGGGCTGAAAGAAGAATTAGTCAAAAAAAATCAGGAAATCGCCGATTACAAGGAAAAAGATAAGTCCATCAGCGAAGCTATACTTATGGTACAATCCGTTTCCAACGACATAAAAAAGGCGGCAATAATGGAAGCGGAAGCTATAAAAAAAGGGGCTGTCGCCGAAGCCGAAAACATCATAAAAGACGCAAACAAAAAATATTTGGAAATAACCAAAGATATAGACGGCCTGCTAAATAAAAGAATCGTCATGATAAATTCGATAAAAAACCTCCTCCGGACGAATACCGACTTAATAAACAGGGAAGCCGATAAAAACATGGAGGTTTCTTTTCCGTCCGAGCGGGTTAAAATCGATATATCCGGCGCCTCGAAAGACGAAAAGGAAACCGTAGTTCCAGAAGGCTCGGAAGAAAAAAGTCCGCCCGAAAGCGGTTACGATTTAGCCGATTTTTTAAAAAACGGCGGACAGGCTTCCGAAAGCGATAAAGAAAAAGGCGTCGAAAAAAGCGGAGGCACCGAAGAAAAAGGTTTAGAGGAGCTTTTAGGGGATATAAATAAATTTACCCTTTAAACCCTGCCCGCAAAAATGTTAAAAATAAAATAGTTTGGCTATTGATATTTATTGTGATATACTTATTTTAAGCGGAGCATTGCGTATAATAGCCGTATAAAATATATACGGCGCGCATGCCGCATAAATAAAACTTAGCTATACAGAGCATAAAAACCATGAAAATATTATTAGTCCAACCGAATAATATAAGCGTAATAGGACTTAACAACGTATCTTTAATTGAACCTACAGGACTGGAAGCAATAGCCGGAAGCCTTCTCAGAGACGACCATACGGTAAAAATAGCCGACTTAAGAGCCGTAGATTGCGACCCCGATACATATTTAGAAAATTCGATAAAAGAATTTAAACCGGAGGCAATAGGCTTTTCCTGTTCTTTTACTCCCGACGTTTATAGAACCATCCAACTTGCAAAAAGAGTAAAAAATGAATTAGGGGTGCGTTATGTTTTTGTGGGGGGGCATCATGTTTCCGTATATTCTTTCGACTTTAACGTTAAAGAAATAGACGCGGTCGTCGTAGGGGAAGGAGAATACACCGTCAGGGAACTTGTTAACGCCTTTTCCTCTAATTTGCCTCTGTCGAATGTAAAAGGCATAATATATAACGAAAACGGCGGCCAGATAAAAAATCCGCCCCGCGAACTGCTTAAAAATATAAACGACCTTCCTTTCTTTGCAAGGCATCTTACCGAAGAATATAGAAAAAAATATTACTTAGGGATAAGGACGTCGCTTGCATGTTTAGAAACCGCAAGAGGATGTCCGTTTAAATGCGATTTTTGCAGCGTCTGGAATTTTTACGGAGGCTCCTACAGGTCTAAATCCCCCGAAAGAGTTATCGCCGAACTTAAGGAAATCAAAGAAGATTACGTCCTCGTTACCGACGATAATTTCTTCAGCGACGTTAAAAGGGCAAAAAAAATCGGGGAACTCTTAAAAAAAGAAAAAATATATAAACTATATACTATACAAGCCAGAAGCGATACCATAGTAAAGCACCCGGAACTAATTTCGCAGTGGAAAGAACTTGGCCTGTCCAACATTTTTATAGGATTCGAAAGCGTTGACGACGAGAAACTAAATACCATTAATAAAAGCAATTCATCTTTAAATAACGAAAAGGCTTACTATATAGCGAAAAAAAATAATGTCGCCGTTACCGCGTCTTTTATAGTATCGCCCGATTTTACAAAATTGGATTTTAAGAAATTAATAGATTTCGTAAAAAGGCTTAAAATAAGCGTTCCGGTCTTTTCCGTGCTGACTCCTCTTCCCGGAACGAAACTTTATAACGAACTGAAAGATAAATTAACCGTTAAAAATTATACGTATTACGATTTATTTCATCCCGTACTGGAAACATTTTTATCCAAGAACGATTTTTTTAAGGAATTTTCCAATCTTTACAGGACTTCTTACAAAAGCCTAAATCTGAGGACAAACGATATTTTATTCGTAATAAGATATATGCTGTCCGGAAAAATGCCCCTGAACCATATGCTTAAGCTTAAAAAGTCTATGCGGTGTATTTCAACCCCTGAAACATACATAAATTCTTTACTTTTAGAGAGCAAAAATTAATTATTGCAAAATTAATTTTCAAATATTATAATATTGATTTTATATTAATAAGAATAAGTACACTTTTAAGGAGGGCCGCATAATTGGTCAAAAAAAATTTTTTAAAAAAAATCGAACATCAGTTTCCAAAAAAATACGAGACGCTGATTATCCTTAACCCTGATATAGAGGAAAACAGGTTAAATCAGTTTCTCGATAAAATAAAGGACGTTATGTCTAAAAACGGAGCCGAATTTTTAGACTTCGAAGATTGGGGCGCCAGGAAACTTTCCTACGATATCAAAAAACTAAACAGAGGGAAATTTATATTAGTGCATTTTTCGGCTAAAGGTTCTTTTATACAGGAACTCGAAAGAAATTTAAGAATTTCCGACGACTGCGTCAGATTTCAAACGATGGTATTTACAAAAGACATAGAACCGAAAAAAGAAAACAAGGAGGAAGCAGTCAATGAATAACTATCAGCATAAAAAAACCGCAAAACCTGCAGGAACCGGTTTCATACGCAGGACATATACCAGAAAAAAAGTATGCAGATTCTGCGCGGACGAAAATTTAAAAATAGACTATAAGGATTCAAGGCTTATGAGAAATTTCGTCTCCGAAAGAGGCAAGATTATGCCCAGAAGAATTACGGGAAACTGCGCCTATCATCAAAGAAGGGTATCGAAGGCTGTCAAAATTTCTAGAATAGTTTCGATAATGCCCTATACTTCCGTTAATATTTAATGTTTAAAACGAAAAAGGTTTTTTTAAGTTTATTGCTTTCGTTTTTATTGTTTTTATTTATTATAAATTCAATATACGAGGGTGCGTATTCTTTCATTAATCCCTTTTTTTACACATATTACGATATTACCCTGATACTTTTATTTTCTCTTATCGGACCGGCTTCGGTTGTACCTGTATTATTATCAGTAGCCGTTGCCGCTGGTTTTTTAATGAATTACGGCGGCGGAACCGACTTCGGCGGCTATTTTAATCACGCAGTTTTTGGACGTTTTTTTATATCGGTTATAATAATTCAACTTTTGATATTTGTCGTTATACCGTATATATTTTCCTATTTGCTCTCAAAAGGATACGGGGCGGCAAAATCTATTTATCTTCCGGTATCGGCGGTATTCGTCGTATCTTTTTCTCTTGCGGCCGTTTACATATTCGCCGGTAAAATAGATATAATTTCGTCTTTAAATTATTTTTCGGGCAATATGGCCGAAAAGCTCATAAACGTTTATAATAAAATGGGTATGGAATATTTTACGACTCTGAAGATGAAGGTTTTGATTTCTAAACTAATGAAGATTATTTTTTTACTTTTGCCCGCAATATTAATAATTTTATCATGGATGGGGGTCTGGCTCAGTTTTATATTTTTAAAGAAAATTTCAAAAAAGGATAACGTTTTTTTTAACGGAATAAAGGAAAATTTATTGCTCTGGAGGTCTTCGGACTATTTTTTATTATTTCTTATAGCCGGAATAATAATTTCTATTTTTTCGGTTGGCATATTCAAATATATAGGCTATAATATAATTTTATTGTCTTCTTCGGTTTATTTAGTCCAGGGGCTGACGATAATTTCTTTCTTTTTAAATAAATTAAATATAAATATATTTTTAAGAATACTCGGCTACATAATAATTTTTGTTTTCAGCAATCCGTTCATTATATTTATTATAATGACCGGAATTTTCGATATGTGGTTTAATTTTAGAAAAATAGAAACTAACAAAAAGGGGGTTAGCGTTTAATATGAAAATTATACTTAAAGAAGACGTACAAAATTTAGGCTTTATGGGAGAAACGGTCAATGTTGCGGACGGTTACGCAAGAAATTTTTTAATGCCTAAAAATCTAGCAATTCCGGCGACAAATTCCAACGTTAAAACCGTCGAACACGAGAAAAAAATAATAGAAAAAAAGAAAGCTAAAATAGCCGCCGAACTCACGGAAACTAAAAATAATCTGGAAAAGACCGAGATTGCTATACCGGTTAAAGTCGGCGAAAACGAAAAAATATTCGGAAGCATAACGAAGGTCGATATAGAAAATAAACTTAAAGACTCAGGATTCAATATCGACAGGAAACTAATTAATCTCGACAATCCGATAAAAGAACTCGGCATTCAAACGGTTAAAATTAAACTCTCAAGGGATATAGTCGCGGAGATTAAGGTCAACGCGGTGCCGGAGATTTAAAAATTAGAGCATTACTTTTATGTATTTATGCAAAGCAAAGACAGAAAAAAAGGATCTAACGATTTTATAAACATTATTCCGCCTAATTCCATAGAAGCGGAGAAAGCTTTGCTTTCCTCGATATTAATAGATAATTCCCAGATAAATTCGGTACTGGGAATTATCTCTCCCGAAGATTTTTACGACAGCGTAAACTCCAGGATTTTTAAAGTAATCGCAAAATTAAGCGAAAAAAACGAGCCCGTAGATATAATAACGATTTTAAACAGCTTAGAAAAAGACCCTGATTTCTCTAAAGGTTTTTCCGATTTCGATTACAACAACTACCTTTCGTCCCTTTTTGAAATGCCTGCCGGACTTTTTAATATCGAACAGTATTCAAAAATCGTAAAGGAAAAATCAACCCTGAGAAATCTTATTAACGCTTCTAATAAAATCAGGCAGAAATGCTACGAACAGACCGACGACATAGAAAATATAATAGATTTTACCGAAAAAACTATATTCGACGCAACGGAAAAAGATTCTCCTCAAAATTATGTAGAAGTCTATCCTTTAATAGTCGATTATTTTAAAAAACTTACCTCAAAAAAACATGAAGACGACGTTATTACCGGCATTCACAGCGGATTAAACTATCTGGACGAATATACAAACGGCTTTCAGCCGTCCGACCTGATTATTATAGCGGGGAGGCCTTCAATGGGAAAAACGGCTCTTTCTCTCTGCGTTGCGAAAAACATAGCGGTTAAGAAAATCCCCGTAGCCTTCTTTTCGCTCGAAATGTCTAAAGAACAGCTTGCCACGCGTCTTCTGGCTATGACGGCAAAAATAGACTCTTCCTTTTTGCGGAGGGGCAAAATTCATAATCCCGACATAGAAAACATACATAAAGCCCTTGAAATACTTGAAGATATACCGATATACATAGACGACAGCGCAGGCATAACGGTAACGGAGTTAAGAGCCAAAACCCGCAGATTAAAAAGAGAAAAAAACATAGGAATAGTTATAATCGACTATCTTCAGCTTATGAAAGCTTCCCATAACATAGAATCGAGGGAACAGGCTATAGCGGATATTTCCCGCTCGCTAAAAGGCCTTGCAAAAGAACTTAATATCCCGGTAATAGCTCTTTCGCAGTTAAATAGAATGGTCGAATCGAGGCAGGACAGAAAACCTCAGCTTGCCGACCTTAGAGAATCCGGAGCGATAGAACAGGATGCCGATTTAATTATGTTTGTTTACAGGGAAGAGGTTTATAAAAAGGATACGGAAAATAAAGGCATCGCCGAATTGATAATCGGCAAGCAAAGGAACGGTCCTACCGGCATCGTCAAGCTTTCTTATATCGCTCAATATACGTCCTTCGAAAATCTTGCGTACGAAGACGGAGAAGCGTATATCTAATCTATCGACAATGCATAGCAGCTAAACCTGCTGCGCCTATAATTCCGGCATCTTCTCCTAATCCCGATTTTAATATCCTCAGGTTCGATGTCGATGCCTTAAGCGCCCTTTTGCCTACCTCGCTTTTAACTATATCGAACAGGTCGGAAATACCGTCTATAACTCCTCCGCCGAGTATTATTACGCAGGGATTCAATAGATTTACCGCGCTGATTACGCCGTCGGACAGGTAAAACCCTGTTTCTTTAATTAACTCGGCGGCTTTTTTATCGCCGGCTTTATAAGCCCGGGCTACCGTTTCGGCCGATATGCCGCCGATGCCGCCGCCAGCCGCATTTATAATATTTTTAAAGCCGTTCATATCCGCGGCGGCTCTTTCTTTAGCTATATTTGAAATTCCGAGTCCTCCGGCATACGCTTCGAGACAGCCGGAATTCCCGCAGATGCATTTTCTGCCTCCCGAAACAACGGTTATATGTCCTATCTCTCCTGCGGCATTAGAACAGCCTGCATATAAAGACCCGTCGATTATTATTCCCGAACCTATACCGGTTCCGACAAAAATGCATATAATGTTATTTTCGCCTTTTCCCGAACCGAACTTCCATTCCCCGTAAGCAATAGCGGTTAAGTCGTTTGTTATATAGACGTCTAAGCCGGTTTCTTTTTCGAGTATATACTTTAGGGGGACTTCGCGCCAGTTCAGGTTAGGAGAAAATAAAACGGAGCCCGTCTTATCGTCTATCTGCCCCGCTATACCTACTCCTATAGATTTAACGCAGTATTTTTCGTTAACTTCTAAAAATCTTTTTATATTGCGTATTATAAAATCTACCTGCTTTTCCGTTTCATTCAGCGATTTACCGAACGAAACGGAAAAACGGCTCTTTACGGCTCCGTCTTCGCCGGAGATTCCGCATCTTAAATTTGTGCCGCCTATATCTATTCCTGCCGTATTCATTTCCATATTATCTTAATTCCAAATATCAGGAATTATCGCCATCGTCGTCTGCCGCTATCTCGACCTTTTTACCTTTATGCTCGCCTATTATCCTGTTTCTGCCGCTGTTTTTCGCCTCGTAAAGAAAATCGTCCGCAATTTTTAAAATATCGTCTATGCTGTTTATCCTTTCGTCCGGCATAGCGGCAATTCCTATGGAAATGGTAACTTCGCCCTGCAACTGCGTAAACCTCTTATTTTTTATCAGATTTTTTAATTTTTTTGCAGAAAGAACGGCTCCGTTAAAGTCGGTCTGAGGCAAAATTATGACGAACTCTTCTCCTCCGTATCTTGCGGCTATATCTATATTTCTGATATTGCGCTTTAAAATAGAGCCTACCTGCGATAAAACTATATCGCCGGCCTTATGTCCGTAAAAATCGTTAACTTGTTTAAAATGGTCGATATCTAATATCATAACCGATAAACTGCTACCGTATCTTTTTGCCTTGTTGAATTCGGATTCCAAAACCTCGTCCATTTTTCTTCTATTGTAAAGCCCCGTTAGTTCGTCGGTAATGGAAAGTTCGTTTATCTTCCTGTGTATCTTCGCATTGTCCAAAGATACCGAAAGCTCTTTGACGGCATGTTCTAAAAATGCTATATCTTCCTTTTTGAAGCCGTGAATAGAAGAAACCATTAAAACGCCTATATTTACATCTCCAATATACAAAGGAAGCCAGGCTATATCTTTTGGAAACACCTCGCAAAAACCGTAATCCATAGCCATTCCGGCTCCTTCTTTTTCCATAAGTTTTTCTTTTAAAATCACTGCGTTTTCGGGAATATCGCGAAACCATATCGTTTTTTTATCTTTAAGGCAGTGTCCAGCCATTCCTTCGGAAACGCTTACTTTATTAGATATAAATTCCTTTATGCCGTAGAACTCCCACGGGATTAAAAAGCCTTCGCCGTCTTCTCCGGGCGGCAAGACGGAATCTTCACCGTCATTTTGATTACCCGGTTCGGCATTAGAAGCATTATTATTTTCGCTTGCGGTTTCGCCCTTATTATTTGAGGCTAACTTGCCGCTCTTGCTGTAAACATATATGATACCCGAAGAGATATTTAAGAGTTCCTCTAATTTATTTAAAGTCGAAGCTATTATTTTATCGAAATCCAGAGAGCCGACTAAAAAATCAGAAAACACGTTATACTTTTCCATTCTTTCTTCTCTGTCTTTAACCGCCATAGCCATTTCGGTAAAACCCTTGCCTATTGTTTCGAATTCGTCGTTTGTGCGTATAATCAATTTTGTTTCTAAATTTCCCGAAGTAAATTCCTTAATGGCGTTTTCTATGGCGGATATCGGATTTAAAATGTCTTTGGATGCAAAATACGAAATGGCAAGGGACACAACGAGACCTATTAAAATAATAAATATTGCGTACTCCGCCGTTTTCCTGAATAATTTGACGTAATGCCTGTTTGAAATAAAGACGGCTATGGAACCTATAACTTTGCCGTTTATGTTTTTTATGGGATGAAATGCGGCAAAAACGGTTTTTCCTTTATAATTCAACTCTTTTATAAAATTCTTACCTAACACAATTTTATCATGGATATTTTTGGGAAGCCTCGAACCGATGCGGAAAGTATTTCCTGAGATTTTCAGGGTGGAAAGACATACCTGCCTGTTAAAAAGAGAAGTAAAAACTGCCGTCTTTAAGCGGTATTCGTTATAAATGGTTTCCGGCAGATAGCTGTTATTGTTCAAGTCAATCAAACCGAAAATCGAACCTATAGGATGACCGTCGTAAAAAAGGGGGACTGCCGTTACCAAAAACATATCGACAATGCCTTTTGGTTCTTTGATATTCATTCTTAAGAGAGTAGATTTTCTGATAATTGCGGTTTTTACCACGGGAAAACCGGTCCTGAAGGCTGTGAATATTACGCCTCCCAAAGAGGGCTTAAATCCTTTTTCTCCGCTGGAAGAAGACGCTATAAATCCTTCCTTATCTGTTATTCCTATATAGTCGGCAAAATTAAAAGCGTATTTATATGATTTGATTAATGAATTCTGGAAAGGAATATTTTTATAAATAACCGCATTTATCAGATAAGGATTGTAAGAGCCTATCAAAAAACCGTTTTTAAGGCGGTTTGCCTGAGAATAATAAACCCTCTGCGCCCCGCTTAACGTAATAAGGACTTTATTAAGGTTTTCTTTTTTAGCCTGGTTTTTGAATATATAAGTGTTTGCAAGAGCTAAAAGAATTAGAGGAATTAAAACGACTAAAGAAAAAGATAAAACTAATTTAGCCTTGATGGACATTTTCGGTCTGTATCCGGCGGAATATTTTATTTCGGACATTGTTATTAAATATTAATTTAAGATTTAATAATATATCATAGTCTAACAAATTAAATTTTATAACTTTTGAAAATTTTTGCAAGACAAATTATTTCTCGGTCTTTATTAACTTTATTAATCCTTAATTAAGCTTATAGCAAACTGCTTAGCCGTTCTTCCCGACCTCGAACCTTTAATAAGCGCATAATTCACGGCATTTTTTCTAACACCGTCCATATCGACGGAAGATACTTTAACTCCGTATTTCTTTAAATACAATTCGACTATTTTTAAATATGTTTCCTGATTAAAACTGTATAAACCGTATGTCAAACCAAATCTATCGCTTAAGGAGAGACCTTCTTCTACTTCCTCTTCCGGGTGTATAAAACCGGAATCGTGATTTTCCGAAGAAAACATTTCCTTTATAAGATGGCGCTTGTTAGATGTTGCGTAAATAATGATATTTTCCGGAAGTTCGTCGAGTCCGCCGTCGAGAACCGATTTTAATTTTTTATAAAACAAAGAATCTGCGTCGAATGCAATATCGTCAAAAATCAGTATAAAACGGTAAGGCTTCGTTTTAATAACGGTGATTAATTCGTAAATAAGCTCCGCCGTGTCTTCCACTATTTCTATGAACTTTATCCTGTTTATATAAGGAGGTTCGCCGAACGATTTTGCCAGCGCCCTTATAAGCGAAGATTTGCCGGTTCCTCTGTCTCCCCATAAAAGCACGTTATTGGCAGGTTTACCCGAAGCAAATTTCATAGTATTCCGAAAAACGTCTTTGATTATATTGTCTATACCTATAAAATCCGATAGCGACATAGAATAACCGCCTGCGCCGCTTCCAACCGATTCTTTGACGCCGGAATTTTCGTCCTTTATAGGCTTTAAAATATACTCGCCGTTTATTTTAAAAAACTTGAACGAGCCGAACCTGTCTAAAAGGGAATCATCATATTTTATAAAGCCGCGTTCATTATAATTAATTTTACGGACATTTTTAAACTCATCGTAAATCTCGGAAATGATACGGTTTATGTTCCTTACTTCATTATTGAGTTCATCCATTACGATTCGTTATCTATAAATTAATTTTATTTAAAAGAAGCGTTCAATTTAATGGAACAGTAAGATGAGCACATAGAACAGACTTTATCGTCTTTAAGGGAAATAGATGCTCTCATTTCTTTTGCTTTTTCGGGATCCAACGCGCATTCGTACTGTTTCTCCCAGTTCATCGCACGCCTGTTTTTGCTCATTTCGATGTCCAAATCCAACGCGCCTTTAATTCCTTTTGCAATATCTCCCGCATGGGCGGCAATCTTAGAAGATACAACCCCTTCTTTCACGTCCGATACGGACGGAAGCCTTAAATGCTCGGCCGGAGTAACATAACACAGGAAATCTGCGCCCGCGCCGGCGGCTATAGCGCCGCCTATTGCGCTTGTTATGTGGTCGTAACCCGGCGCTATATCCGTAACCAAAGGGCCAAGCACATAAAAAGGAGCTCCGTTGCAAAGACTTTTTTCCAATTTTATATTTTCTTCGACCTGATTCAACGGAACGTGTCCCGGACCTTCTATTATTACCTGAACGCCCTCTTCAAGCGCCTTTTTCTGCAATTCGCCAAGCGTCACGAGTTCGGTAATCTGCGCCCTGTCGGTAGCGTCGTTAAGACAGCCCGGTCTTAATCCGTCGCCGAGGCTTAAAACGACGTCGTTTTTCTTTGCTATTTTCAAAAGCCTGCCGTAGTCTTCGTACAGAGGATTTTCTTTATTTTTTTTTATCATCCATGAAGCAATCAAAGAACCGCCTCTCGAAACTATACCCATAATCCTCGTCTGCATATTCATAGTTTTTATCGCGTTTAACGTCAACCCGCAGTGGACGGTAATAAAATCGACTCCTTCTTCGCACTGTCTTTCTATAACTTCAAAGAGATATTCCGGGTCGAATTTATCGATAAAACTTAATCCGCTTGAACCGCCGTTTTCCATGGCGGGTTGGAATGCTTCGTAAAGCGGAACCGTTCCAACCGGAACCGTTGAATTTTTAAGGATATTTTGCCTGAATTCTATTATGTTTCCGCCTGTAGAAAGGTCCATCACGGCATCCGCTCCGCTGCTTATCGCCGCGAACAACTTTTCCAATTCTTCTTCGATACTGTGGTTATCCCCGGAAGAACCTATATTGGCATTAACTTTTGTTTTTAAACCTTTTCCTACCGCAAGAGGGCTTATATCCCTTAAGCGGTTCTTAGTTATAACCGTCAGGCCGTTCATTATGTCGCCGCGTATTGTTTCGGCGGAAACGCCTTCAGCCGCGGCGCATGATTTCATTTCTTCGGTAATTATATATTTCCTTGCGGCTTCTATCTGATTTATGTATTCCATATATTATTCCCTATTTATTAAACGGTTTATTTGCCGGCCTATATTTAATTAATTTATAGAACGTTTATTATCTTTCGTTATTTTACCTGCCGCGATTTACTTTGTACCGAGTATATCGATTAATGTTCTAACGGCTTTGCCTATATCTTCTTTTTTTAATATGCCCGATTGGACTGCTATATGCTCGGCTCCGGCTTTTTTTATTTCGGAAACATTCTTTTCGTTAATGCCTCCGAGAGCAAAAACGGGTATTTTGACGGAACGTACAACCCTTTCCAGCATATCCGCCTCCTGATGAAATTCCTGATTTTTTGTTTTGTAAACCGGGCTGAATGTAATAAAATCGGCGCCGTCTTTCTCCGCCTTTACAGCTTCTTCTATTGAGTGTGAAGAATAAAATATTTTGAGATTTTTAACCTTTTCCTTAACCGCCTTAACCGGAATGCTGTTAATATTCAAATGGACGCCGCAGGCTTCAAGGGCTAACGCCGCATCTACCCTGTCGTTGACAAAAAATTTTACGTCCGGATATTTTTTTAATATCGGTTTAACTTTTTCGCCTAATTTAATAAACTCGTTAACGCCGATATCCTTCTGTCTTAATTGAAATGCTCCGACTCCGTTATAAAAACAGGCGTCTAATGCTTCAAGATAGCTGTTTTCGTCTTTAAAAAAATTCTTGTCCCCGATTAAATATATATTAAACCGACATATCATTTGTTTTTATTAATACAATTTGTAAATATTATATAATTTAGTCCTTATATTGTCAATTAAGTCAACTCTGGAATTGATATGAAACCTGAACATATTGCAGATATAATTCAATGGGAAAATTACATGCGTATAAATCTCTTTGACATTCCGTCTTAATATGCTATAATGTGCATATATAAATATCGTAATACATTAATTTATTCTAAATAAAATAAGCAATACGGATAAGACAAATTAGGCTTATATTATATTGCTTAACTATTTTAACTAATAATATTACAGGGGGACGAATGGCTAGTATAGTAGTTCTCGGAACGGGTTTTGCCGGCAATACAGCCGCATTAAATTTAAAAAAGGCATTAGGAGGTAAACACGACGTCGTCGTTGTATCGCCTCGAAAAAATTTTTCTTACGTACCTTCATTGGTATGGGTCGGCATAGGTTCGATGCAGCCTGAAAAGACGCAGTTTAATCTTGAGCCGGTTTATAAAAAACACGGAATTATATTTAAGGAAGGGGCGGCCGTAGAGATACACCCCGACAGTCAGGATCAATACGTCGTCGTGAAATATTCGGACGGCAGAACCGAACAGGTTAAATATGACTATCTGATAAACGCAACAGGGCCAAAACTTAACTATGCGGCTACGCCAGGGCTTGGACCGGACGCAGGCTATTCCGATTCTATATGCACACTGCCCCATTCGGTAAAAACCCGCGATAATTATTTTAAAGCCTTAGAAAAGATGAAGCAGGGCAAGAGACAAAGATTTGTCGTCGGCACCGGACACGGAACGGCCACATGTCAGGGTGCGGCATTCGAATATATCCACAATTTAGAATTCGACCTTAACAGCCGCGGACTTCGCAATATGGCAGATATTACTTGGATATCCAACGAATTTGCCCTCGGTGATTTCGGAGTCGGCGGAGTCATAATGAAAAAGAACGGACACTTAGTGTCGGGAAAACTTTTTGCGGAATCTACTTTTTTAGAGAAAGGTATAAAATGGGTGGAAAGAGCTCATGTGCGAAAGGTAGAAGAAGGTTCTTTGGATTATGTTAATATCGAAGGGAAAGAAGGGAAACTGGATTTCGACTTTGCTATGCTCATACCGCCGTTTGCCGGCGTTCCTATTGCCTACATAGATAAAGACGGCAACGATATAAAAAGCCAGATATGCGTGCCGAGCGGGTTTATGAAAGTCGATGCCGATTACGCATCGGCGGCAAAACCTTTTGAAGAATGGAAGGGTTCGGACTGGCCGAAAAAATATAATAATCCTGTTTATAAGAACATATTTGCGGCCGGAATCGCTTTTGCTCCGCCTCATCCTATAAGCAAACCTTTTAAAGCGCCGGACGGCACCCTTATAGTCGCAAGTCCGCCCAGAACCGGTATGGCATCGGGAATCATCGGACATACTGTTGCCCTTTCTATTATAGACATGATAAAGAAAGGAGCTGAGGAGCCGACGCAACATGCATCGATGACTGAATTTGGAGCGATATGTATAACCTCTATGGGCAAATCGATGACGCGCGGTTCCGCCGCATTAATAACTATGGATCCTGTAGTTCCTAATTATGAAAAATATAAATTCGGCAGAAATCTGAATTATACTTTCGGCGATATAGGCCTTGCAGGACACTGGGTTAAATATATGCTTCATTACTTATTTATGTGGAAAATGAAAGGAAAGTTTTTATGGCAGTTTATTCCCGATTGACAATTTTGACTATTAAACATAATAATAATAATTAAATGTAAAAAATAACCGGAGACATATATTATGGAAGAGAAAAGCGTAAAAGATTTAAACGAATACGTTCCTTATTCTAAAGAGGCGAGGTCGTTTATGTCGCCTACTAAATATTCCGTGTTTATAAGAACTTTTATTCCGTGGCAGTTAGCCAAGTTTGTCTATTATAATCTGAAGATGTTGTTTGTTTTGTCGAAAGGACACGGCCAGTTTCTGGACAAATAATGTGTTCGTTTAAAAAGAATCGCAAAGAAAGGCATCCTGTTTATAAACCGGATGCCTTTCTTTTATAGATTAAAACGTTAAGAGCCGAAATTCTTGGCGACGAATTCCCAATTTACAATATTCCAGAAATGCTCGATATAGCTCGGCCTGGCATTGCGATAATCGATGTAATAAGCATGTTCCCATACATCGCATGCAAGAAGAGTCGTTTTACCTGAAGTCATAGGCGTGCCGGCATTGCCGGTCGCCATCAGTTCTATAGAACCGTCTTGATTCTTCACGAGCCATGCCCATCCTGAACCAAATAAAGTCGCGGCTGTCCGGCTGAATTGTTTTTTAAAATCGTCAAAAGTACCGAACTTAGCCTCGATCGTCTTTGCGAGATTTCCTTCGGGGCGGCCTTTGCTGTTCGGGGACAGGCAATGCCAATAAAAAGTGTGGTTCCACGCTTGAGCGGCATTATTAAAAATACTGCCGGACGATTTTTTAATAATGTCTTCCAATCCCTGTTCTTGAAATTCCGTACCCTTAATAAGATTATTCAGATTGTTTACATATGCATTATGGTGTTTTCCATAATGGTATTCAAGGGTTTCCCGCGAAATATGGGGCTGAAGCGCATCCATGGCGTAAGGCAATTCAGGCAACTTATGTTCCATTTTAATACTCCTTATAATTAAAAGTTATACTTAACTTATTTAATTATACCACAACTTTTTTTTATAAAAAAGAAAACGCTGAAATATTTAAAATGCGGCGGCAATACGGAATTTATAAATATAATTTATTAAATTGATGCCATTAATGTGAAAAAATCTAAAAGATGTATATTCGGCATTATTTTCCTGCAAGATAACGCTTCGTTGCATATATTCCCGAGATATTCGGAATCTTGATTATTTTCTAAAATAAGAGTATAAATATTTATATGCGTTAATTATTTAAAGGTTAAATTATGAATATAATTTAGAAATACCTATCCTAATGCTTATAAAATTATCCGGATTAGATTTAGATATACTTCAAAAACTCTATTCATGACTTATTACGGAATTAGAAATAAACAAACCGGAGAATTGCTGCGCCAATTTTTTAGCAAAAATGCGGAAAAAGGCAACACCTCGGTTATATCTCTCGACAATATCGGCGACCCGCTGTCCGTCCACATATTTTTAACTAAAAATAAAAAAACGGCGGAAGATTTACTGGTTCAAGGATACTTCGAACATAACGACGAAACGTATAAATTGGACGATAAATTGAACGGCGTAAAGGATGCTTTAGAAATTTACGAATCGGAATTTAATTTATAGCTCCGCCACGGCTTACAATCTGTCGTAGTCGTCTTCAAACCTGACTATGTCGTCTTCTTTAAGATATTCCCCAACCTGCGCTTCTATTATAACCAGCGGTATCAAGCCCGGATTTTCGAGCCTGTGGACGAAACCCATAGGTATATAGGTAGATTCGTTGGCTCTTAAAAGCGTTTCTTTATCGCCGACGGTAACAAGGGCGGTTCCGCTCGTTACTATCCAGTGCTCCGACCTGTGGAAGTGCTTTTGAAGCGAAAGCTTAGCGCCGGGTTTTACCGAAATCTTTTTAAGTTTATAAAGGGCGGATTCGAGCAAAACGGTATATGAGCCCCAAGGCCTGTGGACGGTAAGATGATGGGTGTGAAGTTCGGAATTTCTGTTTTTTAATTCATCTACGACTTTTTTAACGTTCTGCGAAGAACCTTTCTTGGAAATTAAAATAGCGTCGTCGGTATTGACAACTATTAAATCTTCTATATCTATAGCAGCAATCATTTTCCCGCCGGACATTATAAGATTGTTTTTTGAGTTAATGCCTACGATATCTTCTTTCGAACTTACGGCGTTATTATTTTCGTCTTTTTCCAGCTCGTTATAAATCGAATCGAAATTTCCCAGGTCTGACCAGTCTATATCGGATTCTACTACTTTAACCGATTTAGTCTTTTCCAGAAGGGCAAAATCGATGGAGTTTTCCTCTATTTTAAGCATATCCGCTTCTTTGACCCTTATCATGCCGCCGTTATTAGGCGCGTTTTTATAAGCCTCTCCTGAATTTTCGTAAATTGCGGGACACAGGGACTTAAGCTCCTTAAGCAGTATTTCTGGTCTGCACATCAGCATTCCGCTGTTCCAGTAAAAATTCTTTTCCGAAATATATTTCGCGGCGGTTTCTTTATCCGGTTTTTCTTTGAAGGACAAAACAGGAGATATTGCGGCATTTCGGGTTTTTGCGGGCAGTCCTGCTTCTATGTAGCCGTAACCGGTTTCCGGGTACGACGGCTTGATGCCGAACATAACGATGCCGCCTTTCATGGCTTCGTCCCGCCCGGTATCTATAATGCTTTTATAAGCGTCTTCGTTTTTTATGAGATGGTCGGACGGCGTAACGAAAACCAAATCCGAACCGTTTTCGGCGGCGTCTAAGCATGACAGCGCGACGGCCGCCGCGGTATTTCTGGGAACAGGCTCTAAAATAAACCTCCGGTTCTTAACGCCGATTTCATCGAGCTGGTCGAGCGCGATGAAATACTGGTCTTTATTGGTTACGATTATGAAATCGCCGCATAAATCCTTGTTTCTTAATACGGTCAGCTGAAACAAAGACATATCGCCTATAAGTTTATAAAACTGCTTGGGGAAATAAGTCCTCGAAATGGGCCACAGCCTCGTTCCGCTTCCTCCGCATAAGATAACGTTCGTCAAAGTAAATTTACCTCCCTACCGAATAATAATCGAAACCGCTTTCGAGCATTCTTTTTTTATCGTAAATATTTCTTCCGTCGAATACCGCGGGAGTTTTCAGCGCGGCTTTAATTTTATCGAAATCCGGCACCCTGAAATCGTTCCATTCCGTGGCGATTATCAGTCCGTCGGAACCTTTGAGCGCGCCGTACATATCTTCCGCATATTCTATTTCCGAGAAAATTTTTCTTGTATTGTCCATAGCTATAGGGTCGTAAGCTTTAATTTTAGCGCCGTAGGAAAGAAGTTTAGATATTATGGCTAAAGACGGAGCTTCCCTTATATCGTCGGTTTTAGGCTTAAAAGACAGTCCCCAGAGGGCAAAAGTCCTGCCTGCTATATCTCCCTTGAAACGCTTTAATATAAAATCTACGATAATTTCTTTCTGCGAAGCATTCACCTCGTCCGCGGCCTTTAGAAGTTTAAATTCGTAATTATGCCGTTTCGCGG
>JAJYZM010000176.1 GCA_021799935.1 bacterium
ATCCAGATTCAAAGAACCCATAATGCTTATAAGCAAATCATTGTCCACCAACCACAACACCTCTTATTCTAATATACGGACCGCCAGACGTTACTGGTATGTACTGTCCTTCTTTTCCACAAGTGCCCCCGTCAAGCTGCATGTCCGAACCTACCATATCAACCCTGTTTAATATATCCAAGGTGGAGCCAACCAATGACACATCCCTTATGTACTCCCCCAGCTCCCCATTTTTTATCATCCTGCCATACTGTGATTTGAAGGTAAATGCGCCGCTTTCCGGACTGACATACCCATACTGAAAGTCAAATAACGCTACGCCGGATTTTACTTCGTTGTATATGTCTTCTTTGTTGTTAGAAGGCGCTATGAAGGTATTTGACATTCTTGCTATCGGTTTCGAAGAAAAGCCGGATGCCCTTGCAGCTCCATTAGGCTCCATTTTAAGGTAACTTGCCGTTTCCAGCGTGTGAAGATAGGTTTTAAGTATGCCATTTTCAACTATTACCCTTTTTTTTGCCTTTGTACCTTCACTGTCAAAGGTATAACTTCCCCTGGCATTTGCGATTGTCGGATCATCTACAATATTCACTATCTCTGAACCGACCTTTTTGCCTATCTTGTTTTCTAACACCGACATTCCGCTTATGATTCCGTCAGCTTCGCTTGCATGCCCAAACGCTTCATGTGTGTAAACTCCAGTCATCCCCGGATTAAGCACAACATCATATACCCCTCCTTTAACAGGTTTTGCACCTATTAAATGGGTAGCCTCTTCGGCGGCGTCCGCACCAAATGCCGTTACTTTATCATCAAAGAATTCAAAGCCCGAGTTTCCGTTTATGGTTTTGACAACGAATTGGGTTGCAGATTCGTCTTTTACAAATACCTGCAATCCGAGTCTGAGATTGGAATTGGTAAACGAGACTTTGGTCCCTAGCGTATTCCCTACCATCCATTCTTCAATGTTTTCACTGTAGTTGCATACGGCTCCATGCACCCCTTTCATTTTTGTTGATTTATAAGCCGCCATCGTTATACCCAATTTCTCAGATATATCAATTTCTCTTGGGTCTATTTTCCATGACGGTTTAAGCGAAACTTCTTCCGGATTTTGACTTAATTCTATCTTATCATTTTTTGGTGCTACGCTAATAATTTTATATGCTCTTTCTACAGAATCCTTTATTGCTTCTTTTGTCATATTCGTTGACGATGCAAATCCCCATACTCCATTATGCAGTATCCTTATTCCAAAACCAAAACCGTCCAATTTTGATACGGACCTAACTTCTCCCGAATCAATATTGATTTTAGTGCTATCAGAGTTACAAAATCTTATATCCCCAAAATCATACCCTTTTACTAATGAAATAAAGTAATCAATCAAACTTTCATCAAACATTCAAATCCCCTTTAAGAATTCCTAATCGGTAACAAAAACAGAAAATCTGTTTTTATGCCTATCCAAAAAATTTATAATAAATAATAAATAATAAAATTGCATTAATAAATTTCTTTTGGTAACAATATTTAAAAGATTAAACAAGCGTTCGTAGTCTAGCCTGGTAGGACTCTGGCTTTCCAAGCCAATAACCCGGGTTCAAATCCCGGCGATCGCATTCAACCCCAAAGTGTGACGCTTGGGGAATCGCATTGTATAATTGAAATTATATATCTAATTTATGTTTTTCTTATTGTTGCTGTTAACAGCAACAACCATCCGCAAGAAATTAACATAGGTCGGGTATTTAGATTTTTTCTGCGAATGATTAACTGGTAACATGAACAGTGAAATCGTTTTTCTTTTTATGTATGATACTGGTTCCATATTTGAAATAGAACAATTAAATGGTTTATTAAAAAATCAGGAAGATTTTTCAAAATTCGAATTTAAAAAGCCAGGTCCAGAAGAAATCGCAACTTTCAACGTTCCCATAATATTCAACTTAAAGGACGAAATTTTGTTGATTGACAATACCAGATATCTCTTTAAGGTCCAGGTTTCTATATACAAATTCGGGGGTTTCTCAATAAGGATAAGGCATATGTTCTCAGGAACATACGAGCAATTATTAAAATTGACGTTTGACAAAAGAATAAACAATTTTGTAAACAATATTGCGGTAAAAGCAAAAAAGAAAATTGTTATTGCATTAAGAAAGATAACAAAAGTCAAAGAAAATGATCTTAGCGAAAGGTATAGGTTTTATTACATTGACGGAGACAAGCAATTACTTCTTCAAAATCATATGAATCTTATAGCGGGTTTGCTTATAGATGAAGAGGATATATCGACATTAGAAAAGGAATACGTTGAATTGGTGTTAAAGAAAAATATAACCTACGATAATACAAGTATATTTTTTGTTGGTTGGGAAAGCGCGATAATAATTGATAAGGATTACATATATGAACATGAACTACTTATGGCCGAAATTGCTAATTTAGAATTGCTTGAAACAAGAATTCAGCATAAAAGGTTAGTTGATAAACTCAAAGATGCAAATAACCAAATAGAGAAATTAGAAAAGGATAAAATATCCTTTTTGAGCATTGGCGGATTGAGAAAGCTTAACGAGTCGTTAGGGAGATCTTATGATACATCAAAGACAATACTAAATAACGTCGAAGACACTGCATATGGATACGGTGAATGGTATCTTTCAAGAGTTTACGCCTTGTTTTATGACGTATTCAAATTGAATAATATTGAAAGTATGCTCGAAAAGGATATGGAAAGCATAGACAACGAAAGAAAATTTGTGAATGACATGATTGAGGCAAGACACGAAAATTTTCTTGAGTACATTGTAATCTTACTTATAGCCATCGAGATAATAATCGAACTTTTTTATTTTATGAAGTTATGACAAATGTATAAATATTTAATTAGATTTTATATAAACGATTAAATGCAAGTAGAAAAAAGGAAAGAGGCACCGAAAATTGATAGTGTTTCTTCGATAGAGAAGAAATCAGAGCTAGAACTTATATACAAATTATATAATAAAGGAATTTTACTTTACAAACAAGGAAAGGCTGAAGAAGGCAACAAATGTTTTGTAGAAGCAATAGAATTAGAAGAAAAATATAATAAAAAATAATTGGTGTTTTAGCCGCCCTTTCTCTTCATTTGTTTTAGTATGGATGCTTTCGTTTTATTGGCATTGATTTTTTCGGTATCGATAACAATATAATCTTCGATGTCGAGATAATTTTGACAGTGATTATAAAGTTTTTCAATCAATTCTGCGCTCAAACGGTGTCCTGGCTTTTGTTCTCTTTTTTCATTTCTTTTCAAAATTATTGCCAATGGTGCATCCAAAAGAAAAACCCACGCACCCATTTTCTTCAAAGAAAGAGCAAGCCATTTATCCGTTTTCCCATTGTCATTGTCATATGTCGTTGGCGGTGCAACTTCAATGACAACATCATATCCCTGTTTTATATATTCTTTTGTTAAAGGTAATACCACTTTTTTCCCAGAAGTGATATATTCATCACTTTCTTTCCAGCCATTCTTGAAGCAATATGTCATTTCTCTTATTTTATCTACAGAAATTCTTGCGGTCTTGCTAGATAATTCTCTACAAAGCTTTTCAGCTACTGTGGTTTTCCCTATTCCTGCAGGGCCATATAAAGCAATAATCTGTTTTGTTCCTGTTTTTTGATTGACTTCCTCGTGAGTTCTTGGCCGGTTATAACCTAATTTTGTTATTTTTTGCATTTTTTCATCTTATATATTTATATCATTTACATTATTTTGTTGCAATTTAGATATATATTAATATCTTATGAACACGATAGGATCGATACAGAAATAAACTGCATCGCGGCCCTCCATAACCTATTCAGGATGGGTTATGGTTGACTTTTGCCCCAAAGCTTGTATGGT
>JAJYZM010000177.1 GCA_021799935.1 bacterium
TTTCGGCGTCTAAAACCTTAACGCCGCTCATTTTTTGTTTTAAAGGGATATCCTTTATTACTCCGCCTTCGATATAAATATCTCTTTTTACTTCCGTCTTCGTCAGGGGGTCAACGGCTATACCGTTTTTTATTAAGAACTTTTGCATAAAATATTCGAACGTTAAATTTATTAGTTATTTATTTTTAAGATAACCAAGCAATATATAAAGACACGCCATTCTAACCGCTACGCCGTTTTCGACCTGCTTAAAAATATGAGTTCCGCCGCCGTTTATTATACTCCCTGCTATTTCCACGTCTCTATTTACCGGCCCGGGATGGAGAACCATAACCCGTTTGGAAGCCTTCGACAGCAGTTCCGGCGTCAACTGGAAAAAATTTCTGTATTCTTCAATCGACGGTATAAAATAATAGCTTGCTCTTTCTTTTTGTATTCTGAGCATTATTATAACGTCCGCGCCTTTAACCGCTTCTTCCATATTTTTGGCTATCTTCACGTTTTTAAGCTCGATTAATCTCGGCAAAAGAGAATGCGGGGCATAAAGATAAACTTCCGCTCCCAATTTGGAGAATCCGTAAATATCCGACCGCGCTACTCTTGAATGATAAATATCGCCTATTATCGCCACTTTAAGAGAACCGACGTCTTTTTTTTCTTCCATGACGGTCATTATGTCTAAAAGGCACTGGGTAGGATGTTCGTTTATGCCGTCGCCTGCGTTAATTACAGATGCTTCCGTCCATTTTGACACAAAATGGGCCGCTCCGGATTCAGAATGCCTCAATACGAAAGCATCTGGTTTCATGGCTTCCAGATTGAGTATAGTATCTTTAAGGCTTTCTCCTTTTGTAACCGAACTTTGCGCAATGGATATGCTTAAAGAATCCGCGCTTAATCTTTTCTGGGCAATTTCAAAAGACGACCTTGTTCTCGTTGAAGGTTCGTAAAAAATATTTACGACGGTCTTTCCTCTTAGCGTAGGAACTTTTTTTATATCTTTAAGGGATATTTTTTTAAATTCTTTTGCCGTTTCTATAAAATAATTAATGTCGGATGCGGAAAGGTCTTTAACTGAAATGAGGTCTTTTTTATTAAAGCTCATATTTTTCTACAAATTTTTTTTTGCTTAAGACATCTACGTTGATTATTTCTTTTTTACCGGCTCTTATTTTTTTTCCGATAAAATCTGGGCATATCGGCAGTTCTCTTCCGCCTTTATCGATAAAAACCGCAAGCTTAATCTTCTCCGGTCTTCCAAAATCAAAAATTTCGTCTATAGAAGCCCTGACGGTCCTGCCGCTGTTTATAACGTCGTCTATAAGTATAATTTCTTTATCGTTTATGTCGAAAACTAGTTCCGTAGCGTCTCCGGATTTCTTTACGGAAAAAGGATCGTCCCTGTAAAGAGTCATATCGACGTATCCTATATTGCAGTTAATACTGAACCGTTCAAGAACCGCCTTTTGAATTAAACCTGCTAACGGAATCCCGCCGTTTTTTATTCCGATTATAGCGGCATTTTTAAAATTAATTTTCGAATTTAAAATATCGTTTATAAAATTATCTAGAATTAACCCTGTTTCTTTATCGTCGAAAATAATTTCTTTCTTCAATTTTACCGATCACCCTATATTTTTCTTAAAAGGACAGCCGGGGATAGATTTAAAAAAACGCTTCCAGTATATATCGAAATGATTTTTAGGATTCCATGAGAAGTAAATAATAAATGCCTCTCCCGTAATGTCTTTGTAAGGAACGAAACCCCAGTATCTCGAGTCGAAACTGTTGTCCCTGTTGTCTCCCATTACGAAAAGCTCATTTCTCGGAACTGTTACTGGACCATAGTTGTCTCTCGGAGAACTATAAGCCGGCAAAATAGTTTTTGATTTCCATTCCGCATATCCGCATTTATAAATATGCCCGTTTATATAAACCTTGTTGTTAATAATCTGGATTTTATCGCCGGGCGTTCCTACTACCCTTTTAATAAAATCTATTCCTCTGTGCAGGTTATATTTGCCGGCATAAGGGAATTTAAAAACTATGACCTGTCCGGTCTTCGGTTGGGATACCGGAATATACGACTTCGTAAAAGGAATATGAATGCCGTATATAAACTTATTGACAAGTATATGATCGCCCGGAATAAGAGTAGGCTCCATGGAGCCGGAAGGTATCTTAAACGCCTGAACGACAAACGTTCTAAAAATTAAGGCGATAATTATAGCTATAATTACAGCCTTAAAATAATCCCATAAAGTATGTTTGCTCATATTTTAAATTTCATAAACCGAAACTATTTTTATTTATAAACTTTTTAATTATACCAATTTTTTTATCTTAAGTCTAAATAAATATCCAAAAGCGTCTATGCCAAACTAATATAATCAAACTTTCAATATAGACAAGAAGGCTTCCTGGGGAATCTCCACAGAGCCTATGTTTTTCATTTTCTTCTTTCCTTCTTTCTGCTTCTCTAAAAGTTTTCTTTTCCTTGTAATATCGCCGCCGTAACATTTTGCCAGAACATTCTTTCTCAATGCTTTAATCTCTTCCCTCGCGATAATTTTTGAACCTATCTGCGCCTGGAGCACGACCTCGAACATCTGCCTCGGTATTAAAGTCCTGAGTTTCTCGACTATATTTCTTCCTCTGGCGTAAGCTTTATCCTTGTGGACAATCACGGAAAGGGCATCGACGGGGTCCTTATTAACCAATATTTCGAGCTTTATCATATCTGCCGGCCTGTACCCGCTGAATTCGTAATCGAAAGAAGCGTAACCTTTGGAAAGAGATTTAAGCTGGTCGTAAAAATCGAGAACTATCTCCGACAAAGGCAATTCATAAACAAGCTGGACTCTGCTTTTAGTTATATACTTAAGCTCGACCTGCAATCCCCTTTTCTCGACGCATAGGTTTATTATCTTTCCTAGATATTCGGACGGGACATAAATATTCGCCCTGATAAAAGGCTCTTCGATATGGTCGACTTCCTGCATGGGAATATCTTTTGACGGAGGAAATTTCATAGGGTTAAGAGCCGATTTCATCTCCCCCTTAACCGTCATTATATTGTAAAGAACGGTAGGAGAGGTAGATATCAGGCTTAAGCCGTATTCCCTTTCCAGCCTTTCCACTATTATTTCCATATGCAGAAGCCCTAAAAATCCGCATCTGAAACCGAACCCAAGCGCAAGGGAATTTTCCGGTTCGTAAGAAAAGGAAGGGTCGTTGAGTTTTAATTTTTCTATGGAGTCTTTAAGCTCGGGGTAATCGTCCGAATCTATGGGGTAAATACCGGCAAACACCATAGGCTTAGGTTCTTTAAAATCGGGCAGGGGCTCTTTTGCGGGATTGGCTTTTAAAGTAATAGTATCGCCTATTTTAAAACTGCCTGAATCTTTTATGTTTGCGATAATAAAGCCGACTTCTCCGGCTGTTAAACCTTCTAATTCCTTCATATACGGATTGTAAACGCCGACTTTCTGGACTTCGTAAGAAACTCCCGAATTCATTAATAAGATAATATCTCCGGGGGAAACTTTACCGTCGAATATTCTTATAAGCGCTACGACGCCCTGATAGGAATCGAACCATGAATCGAAGATTAAAGCTTTAAGCGGAGAAAGCGGGTCTCCTTTGGGAGAAGGAATTTTATTTATAATAGCTTCGAGTATTTCTTTTATTCCAATGCCTTCTTTTGCGCTTGCCAGAATAGCATTATCGGCTTCGATGCCGACGACTTCTTCGATTTCTTTTTTGGTTTTTTCCGGATCGGCGCTGGGCAAGTCTATCTTATTGATAACGGGAACGACGGCCAAATTCATGTCTGAAGCTATATAAACATTTGCAAGGGTCTGAGCTTCAACCCCCTGGGTCGCATCGACCACAA
>JAJYZM010000178.1 GCA_021799935.1 bacterium
ACTTATCTCCCTTGTTTTTATGTTAAATTTCAAAGAAAGCATAATTTCACTTTGTTTATTTTACAAGTCAGTAGATGCTGTTGATTAGCTCTTTTTCTATTTCGGAAAGCGCAGCAGGTATTACCATTGTAGTAAGGCCTTTTGTATCTATTTCTTCGGCCTCTTCTATTGTTATATAGTATTTGGACTCTTTTTCTTGCGCCAGATTATTCATTATTATCACAAAAGTGTCATCTCTTATTATACCTTTTCCGAATTCGGATTCTGCTTTCTTCAACACAGTTATGGCTTCTTTTACGCTTACTGAGTTTCCGCTTTTCCAATCATAATCAAAAAGCAGAATTGTGTGCAGATTGTTTTTGATGTTGTTTGATATTATATTATAAAAGGACATCGGTTTATAGTGCTCGCTCCAATTGGGCAGAGTGGTTATTTGCCCGAACCTATAAAAGTCAAGCCCCGAACCCCCTATTACTGCGTTGAGGATGGAGCCTGAATGAGAAATGGAAATTTTCACTCCTTTTTTTTTCGCTTCGAGAAATATCGTTTTGTGTGTGGTCGCCATTAAAGGGTCGCCGCCAACAAGCACGCACACATCATTGTTAATTGCCTGATTTACTATTTTTGATGCCTTTTCTTCCATATCCTGCCTATAGAGCCCGCTAATGCCCTTGCCTATCTGTTCTTTTATAAATTCGATCTTTTCTGCGGATATAAAGCTTGTGTACGTGTCTACATATACGAAATCAGAATTTTTGCACAGGTCTATTGCTTCTATTGTAATTCCTTTGGGGGATAAACCCGTCCCTATTAGATGCAGCATTTTTGCACCTTAGCCCTTTATGCCCTCAGTAGTTATCCTTATTACACATTCGCCTTCGGGCATGCTCGGCGAATCGACAAGCCTTACAATCCTTTTGTCCTCCTTGCTTTTTCTCATATAAAGCCTTGTTGCGGCGGCGTGCGCCATTACGTTTCCTCCGATTGGGGTTGTCGGATCGCCGAACAATATTCCTGGATTGTCCATTACTTGATTGGTGACATAAACCGCAAGATTGTACTTGTCTGCAAGGCCCTGAAGCCTATGAATATGCATATTGAGCTTTTGCTGCCTCTCTCCCAAGGCACCCCTGCCTATGAACTCTGCCCTGAACAAGGCAGTTAGAGAGTCTATAATTATGAGTTTGATGTTCTTTTCCTGTATGAGCTTGTCTGCCCGCTCCAATGTAAGAATTTGCTTCTCTGTTGTTTCTGCCCTTACATAGATCACATTGTCTAGTGCTTCCTCTACGTTCAGACCTTTGGCTTTTGCTATATCCTTCAACCTTTCCGGCCTGAATGTACCTTCCGTGTCTATGAAAAGCACACGACCTTCCAAGCCCCCTTTCTCTTTTTTCAACTGCACATTTATGCAGAGCTGGAACCCGAGCTGCGTCTTCCCGCTTGAAAATTTGCCGTAGGTCTCGGTTATCGCATTGGTTTCTATGCCTCCACCTATAAGCGAATCTAAATCCTTTGAGCTTGTTGTAATTTTCCCCAATATAAGCCTCTTCTCCATTATCTGCGAGCCGGTTTCATAGTCTACTGTTGTGGCTTCTCTTGCCGTTTGGATAGCTTTTTTTGCCGCATCTACCCCTATCCCTGCAAGTTCTGATAGCTCGTGGGGGGAGGATGTGGCGACCTTTTCAAGGTTGTCTATCCCTGCGCTTCTCAGCTTGGCGGCTGTTGTCTCACCTATTCCTGGAAGGTCTTCTAGTTCTTTTACTGTCTTTTCTTTAGCCATAAAATCATTGGTTGAAAACAATTATTATTAATACGTAATAAATATATAAATAGGCATTTCATAAAATATTTAAAAACCTTTTTGACCTAAAAACGATTTTATGGCTTAAAAAGCAATTTATGTTTCAAATAACTATTAACAAAAGAAGGATAAAGGAAAGAATTAGTGCCAGCGTGTTTTCCACGCTGGCAAGGCGACCAGTTCTTAACGATCTTCCCACAATGAGAATTCGTTAGTATTATTATAAAAAGTATATTTAAAAGGCTTTCTGAATATCACAAATAGCGGAATTTTATCATAAAAATGGAATACTTGGGAGTAGGGGATTGTAAAAGAGGCATTTTCTTTGATTTGGCTTCTTCTTTATTTCCTTGTCGCATTAAATTTGACTACTTTAGGGGCAGAATGAACTTTTAGAGCAAAGCCTCTTTCAAGGAAAGTTATATAAATGCTAATTGTGTATGCAATTTCATGACAGGTAGATAAAATGCGTTTGAACAAAGCTTATAACAAAGTTCACTGGTTGCGTTTTTCGCTGGTATTTTTCGCTCTTCTTAATGTTGCTAGCCATTTATTTGCAAGCCCTGGTTCAAACAGCCAAGTTACCTTCTGGCTTGAAACAGAGGTGGCTTTTTACCTGATAATCGGTGTCGTTTACCTGCTGGGGTTAAGGATATGGTACCTGCCCGCATTGCTGTATAACGTTTTGAATATAACTATATTCTTTGTATCGGCATTTGTGATACTTCCTGGCATAACCACACAGTTGCTTGTAGGGCACATAGAATTTGCGCAGTTTGGTTATGGGAGGGCGATATCGCTTATAGCATGGGTATACCTAATAGTTTTCGGCACCCTCGCTCTAAAGTATGACAAGGGATCTGAAATAAATACAATGCTGAGTAGAAGCTAATTACGCCTTACGGTTATCCTCAACAATTGCATCCTCTACTTCTGGATTGTTTGCTTTAAATTAGAATGCGCTAGCCGGGATTTGAACCCGGGCCGTCAGCTGTTTCTGCCGAAGCTTGGGAAGCTGAAATCCTACCAGGCTAGATTACTAGCGCGTCTTACCTAATATACGAAGGTTTTGAGGTATCTGGCATAATTTCCCCTGGCAAGCCTCCTATCGCCATTTGCCTCTCTGCCTCTTCTAAAGCGAGATTTGTTTCTTTGGCAATCTTGTCAAGCCCTTCTGTGTTTATCTTTATATGTAGTATTTCAGAAAGTGCCTCCAATACTGCCTTTGCCGCAAGGGCATCAAAACCAACAATAGATGTTTCTCCCATTATGCATATCCCTTCAAGACCGTATAATTTTGCGAATCCGATTATGAGGCCTGCTGAACCAAGGATATATCCTTTAGTTTTACCAAATATCACTTTGGTTTTTTTGAATTTGTCGACTGTTTTTAAGTTTGTGGCGTTGCCAAATACGCGCGGCGAGTCGCCGAGTTTTTCATTTGAAAGGTAACCTCCTATCGTGTAAATAAATTTGCCGTTAAGCTCATTCATAAAAAACCGTACTATTTTCTCATTTAATTCGTATTGTCCTTCCGGTAATGCCTGGAAGTCGCCAGTAAGTAAAATTATTTCTGTGCCTGCACCCTTCGGTTTAATAAGATAAAATTTATTGTTTATCATTTTAATTCCGCCATTTTTGGTCATTGCAACTTGATAAGGAAAATGGGGAGAGTAAAGAGTCGCTATTTTTTCTGCTTTGAACTCTTTTTTTATGTGCTCCGCCACTATCCTTCCTACATTTCCTATTCCGGGCAACCCTACTATTAGGATAGGGTTCTTCAATTTAATGTCCTTTTTCATTATTATTGTAGTTCCTTTCATAAAAATCCCTATTGTATCAATTTCTTCGTCTTGATGACAATAATCGCAATGCCAGAATAATTCCTTTTGTTAATTTTTCTTGAATTTATGTCTTTGTGAGTTTTACTGCGTAGTTTCTTTTGACGCACTGATAGTTATATGAAGATTTATATAAATTTTACTTATTTTATTCTGCGGTTCGCTCTCATCCCGCAATGAAAACCTTTGCTAATTTCTAGGTAGGTTTTGTTTTTAATTATTACAAGGTGTTTAGTATGTCAG
>JAJYZM010000179.1 GCA_021799935.1 bacterium
AAGAAAGCCATGCGAATATCTTGACCAGCCTATATTCCTTAACCAATTTTTCAATATTTTCGTCTTTTTCTTTTTCCGTTCCGTTATTCATTTTTTTACCTCTTTTCGAGATTTCAAGCGCCTTTGAGGGTGTTAAGCGGCTTAACAGCGTTATATCTTTTTTGATACACGTTTTTCATTCATATAATTACCTCTTTTATATTATGTTTTTTAGTCATACATTATTATTACTAAAAATCATACTACCTAAAAAACTATTTGTCAAGTATTTTTTTTAAATCATTTAGGGGGGTAGTTTTAGAATTTCGTTTATAAATAAATCTTGTATTCCTCAAAGATATTGCCGTTCATTGCGGAATAGGCGTTATCATACGACAACTTTTCTTTAACCGGCGTATTTTTGCATACGATAAAATACAGACCGCCTATTGTATCAGGATAAATACTTTCTACTTTATAGCGCAAATTATTTTTAATTATGCTTTTCGTCTTATATTCTCTGAAAACAAAGAAATATTCTTTTCTATTGTATTTATCCCTGAACCAACTCATAATATTTTCTATTTCTATATTCGTCATAATGCCTCCTTTTATTGCTAATTTTTCCAATTCGTAGCGGCTACGAATTATCTCCTTCCTTGACCTTTTTTCTGCTCTTTTCATATACGCCGTTCATAAAGCCTTTCGCTTCGGTTTCGAATATTTCCATATTCGCTTTAATTAATTTAAGGAAATTCTCATCGGATAAGGATTTGATTTTATCGGCATTAAATCCGATTTCAAGACGTAAGAGCCTGTCTATTAGAGAGTGGCTCTGGAGAGTGTAGTTCGTATTTTGCACGAGCAGTGCCACCAACCTTTTTTCTAAAGCCTGCGTAAGTTTGTCTATATTGGTTTCCATAGATTCAGCTATTACTTCTTGTATTTTTTCTTTTAAGAATTCTCCCTGGGAATCGACGAAAAATTTTTCTAGTCCAACCGCGATCGCCCGCCTTATACATTCCGCCTGCGAAATATCGTTCTGCAGGGAAACCGACTTTATTTCCTGAAGAAGCGAAGGTTCGGCGTTTATGATAATTTTTACTTTTTTATTCATTTTTGCCATCATACACCTCTTTAAATTAAGTATTTATTTAATTTTAATCTACTTTATATCCCTAAATCTACCGCCTTTACTTTTCTATATACCATTTTAGGTATATGTCATAAGTAATGCCATTACGGAGTTTCAAGGGGGCTTGCCCCCTAAAGCGGTAGCGCCTTATCTTGCATTACTCCGTAATGACTTTCTAAATGATGGAATATTTACGGATGAACAAAATTTTGATTCAAATTACAAATCAGGTTCTTCGGTTTCAGTATCAGAATTTTCATCTTTGCCGCCGAAAAAATCGACCTTATGGGCTATTACGCTTACCTGAAGGCGTTCTTCTTTGTCTTTGTTTTCGTATTTAGATACCTTTAAAGAACCTTCAACAAAGACTTGCATGCCGGCTTTCAGATAGACTTTTAAAGTTTCGGCAAGCTTATCGAAGCAAACGACGTTGAACCACTCCGTAACTTTTTTTTCTTTTACTTTAGAATTTACGGCGACCGAAAACTTAAGTACCGCGATATCTTCTTTTTTGTAGCTAAATTCGGGCTCTTTCCCGATGTTCCCGATTAACTGAACTCTGTTCATGCTCATAATTAGTCTCCTTTTGTTAATAAGTTTAATTTCTTTTCTACTATGAAAAATTCTTTATTGATAGTTTTTGAAAGCGCAAGGACCGTTTGATACAGTCCGTCGATATTTTCTTTAAGTTCGGGGTCAGACTTGGTAAGTTCTTTAAGTCTTTTTCCGATTAATTCTTTTTCGAATAAAACGGAGTCCGCGCTTATGATTTTGATTTCTCCGATAGTCCTTAAGTACTGGACGAATACCGGCAGAGCTGCGGGAGAAATAAAATTAAATAAAGGGTCTTTAGCTTTAAGTTCGTTTAAAGCTTTTTGGTTCTGGATAAAGATATATCCTTTATTAAGCCCCTGAAGTTCGTCGATGTCGTTTTTTACGTCGTAGTATTTCATAATTTCTCCTTTAAACGGCGTTTACTTTATTTGCATAATTTTCTTTAAACCGGCCTTTAAGCTTTCGGCGATTTTACCGAAAGAATCGCCTAAATTTAGTTCCTTGCCTTGCTTAATTTCAAAAACCCTGTTTATCGCCGCTTCTTTCATATCGAAAAGAGTCTTCTTCGTAACTCTGATAGGCGAGCGCCTTTTACTCTTTCCTGCGCAGACGACGTGCGCGTGGAAATGTTCCGTATTTTCGTGAATAACGAAAGCGTAGGTAAGTTTTCCGTATCTTTTTTCAAGCTCCGCCATAGACGCTTTTACCACGCTTTTAAGTTCTTCCCTGCTCATTTTATCTTCCGGGCTTATGATAAACTTATAATACTTTTTACCCGACTTATTCACTTCTTTGATGAAGTCTTTTTCGGATACGGTGCCGTTTTCCGTTATAAGTTCCCTTTTCTCCGTATTCTTTTCCCTATGCTGGATATAGTGAACATGGTTCGCAAGATTATTTGACGCCCACTTAGCTTTTAAAACTACTTTCGCCCCCGACCACTTCGGCAGGCTCTTAACGGACATGCCTTTCGTAACGGAAGTCTTCGGCTCGTTCCTTTTAGGCCTTTTCGTATGAAGCGGTATGTTAATAAGGGGTTTCCTGAATTTAGACATTAATATAATCCTTAACGTTGTTTACCAAGCAATTTATTACGTTGTAAATATTTTTGGTTCCGTCTATACCCGTAAGAATTAAAGAATCCCTATCTCCTAATTGCAGCTTAAATCCGTAATCTCCTTCGTTAAATTTCTCTATAAGTTCTTTTACGTCCGCAGGCTCGATAATAACCGCATAGCCTTCTTCCGTCTCGTAAACCGGCCTATTCTGCAAATCGACCATTACGCCTTCTTCGTTAACGAAGCTCTCCGGAGACACTTCCACCGGCGGAACTTCTTCATCCGGTTCTTCCTTCGGCATATCGTCGTAAACGGGGTAGTCGGTCTGGGTCTCTAATACTTCTTCCGGCTCTACCTTAATAGATTTTAAATCCGGCTTTGCAGGTCTTTGGTCTTTGGAATCCGGAAACTCATGCGGCGGGGTTTTTGGTTCTTGGTCTTCGGTCTTTGAAATCTCGAGAGCAGGTTTTTGGTCTTCGGTCTTTGGTTCTTCCTCGGTATTACTATAAGTCATATTACTTAAATTAACCTCTTGATTTTCCTCGTCTTTTTGATTAAAAGTATTACTATCAGTAAGGTAAACAGTGTTTACCTTATTTTCCGTCATACTTTTTTCTTGTAAGTCATTGTTATTATTATCGTTTTCATCTTTTTTTTGCGATTTTTGCCTACTAAATTTAGTATAAGGTTCTCCGTTTTTTATTTTTTCTTTATCTTCATCCTGAAGTTCCATTAAAGATAAAATTTCGATAACGTGCTGTTTCGTTCTTCCCGCAAGAGCCGCAATTTCGTCTAAAGTCTTCCCTGAATCCCTTAAATCCTTAAAAGCGTTTGCAAGGTCTAACGGATTTAAGTCTTCTCTTTGCGTATTTTCGATAAGTTGAATTTCCTTTTCATTGTCATTATCCTCTAAGATACATGCGGGGATTTCCGTAAGCCCCGCTTCCTGCGAAGCGAGAAAGCGCCTTTCTCCGGCTACGATTTTATACTCGTCGCCGATTTTTTTTACGAGTATAGGCTGCAAGACGCCTTTTTCCTTAATAGAAACCGCAAGACTCTTTAAAGTTTCGGGATTAAATACCGTCCTGATTTGTTTTTTGACGACTATGTCGTCGATTTTAATGTCTTTGATTTTCATAATAATTACTCCTTAAAATA
>JAJYZM010000180.1 GCA_021799935.1 bacterium
TTTTTTAAATAAGGGGCGCATGTAAAATAAGCTATTGCGGTTAAAACGAAAAATTTGAATATAGATTTTACCAGTTCGTTGACCGACTGTAAGGAAAAAAATCTTTTAACGCCCGAAACGGGGTCTATGCGCGTAATGTTGGGGATTAAAGGCTGAAAGGTCAAAAGAAAACCGACCTGCGCTATGTTTGAAACCAGCGATGCAAAAAATACTATAAGGACGAACGGAAGAACGGCGTAAACTACCGTATAAATCAGTCCGTCTATGATTTTAATGCAGGCGGCGTAATTCAAATTTAAACGGGAGAAATTAGAAAAAAAATAGACTAACTGCCCCGACACGATTCTGCCTATATGCGAAATATTAAAATAAAGGTATATTATTACGACGACGAATACGAAGACGTTGGTAACCTCCCTGGATTTCATCACCTGCCCGTTTTCTCTGGCGTCCTGAATTCTTTTAGGGCTTGCGGGTTCGGTTTTATCGAATCTATCTTCAGCCATGGTATTATTATTATATCGTGTTTATCAAGCGGTTAAATTCTAATTGTAAACCCGAAAAAGACATCATTATATAGTCCGTAAAATACGGCACGGAAATATACAGCATAAGCAGTCCCACGATTATAATAAGCGGGAATCCTACGGCAAAAATATTAAACTGGGGAGCGAGCCTTCCCATTAAAGCTATAATTATATTTAATAAAATTGCCACTAATATTATAGGAATGCTTAAATTAATGCCTATTAGAAATATATCCCCGGCTTTATTTACTAAATATTTGAAAATATAGGGCGAAAAATTAATAAAAGTTAAAGGGATAGTTTTAAAACTGTCGTATATCCCCTCGATAACAAAGAAAAATGCAGATGTTTCTATTAAAATTACCAGCGCTAAATAATTCTGCAGGTTGGATATTAAGGAAACCTGCTGATTAGAAATCAGGGGATTCAGCAGGCTTATCATGCCGAATCCGACTTGAACGCTGATAAGTTGTCCCGCTACTTCGACGCCCGTAAAGATAATAAGAACTAAGAAACCGAAAATAATGCCTATTAATACCTGCGAAACAACGGCCAGGATAACCGTCGGCAATGGAATATGCGGTATTATCTGGATTTTAATAATCAAAGGATAAACGATTAAAGACATAAAAAACGCAAGACCGATTTTTGCCCAGCCCGGAACCGCGGAACTGCCGATAAAAGGCAAAACCACGAGCATTGCTATAATTCTAAAAAATATCAGCATAAATTCTATGAGCAGGTATTGGTGGATTATTATAACGGGCATATCAGCTCCCACCCCTTATATACTGGGGAAAATGCGTAAAAATGACCGTAGCGAAATTTCCCAGAACGCTGAGCATCCAAGGCCCGAAAATCAATAAAACTACTATTACCGCGATAATCTTGGGAACGAAAGTAAGCGTCTGGTCCTGCAGCTGAGTCACCGCCTGAAACATGCTTATAAGTATTCCTACCGCAAGACTTGCTATAAGCGGCGGAGCGCTTAAATACAAAACCGTAACTATGACTTTTTGTATAATAAAATTTACGAACGCTAAAGACATGGAACCCCCGTATCATTTAAAACTCTGCACTAAAGAGCCTATTACTAAATACCAGCCGTTGACCATGACAAAAAGCATAAGTTTAAAAGGAAGCGATATCATGGTAGGCGGCAGCATCAACATTCCCATAGACATTAAAAGGCTCGATACTACAAGGTCCAATATTAAAAAGGGCAGATATATAAGAAAGCTAATCTCGAACGCAGTCGTAAGCTCGCTCACTATGAATGCGGGTATAAGCACGTAAGTCGGCACGTCTTTCGGCGACCTGATGTTTTTAAGTTTAGACATTTTAACGAAAAGCTCAAGGTCTTTAAGCCTCGTCTGTTTCAGCATAAAACCCCTGACCGGCCGTATCCCTATTTTATATGCCCTTTTAATTCCGATAGAGCCTTTCGTATAAGGGATATAAGCATTTTTATATACGGAATTTATAACCGGAGCCATAATAAAAAAAGTCAGAAAAAGGCTCAATCCTATAATTACCTGATTCGGCGGCTCGGTCGAAAGACCCAGCGAAGTCCTCAGGAAAGACAGAACCACTACTATTCTGACGAAAGACGTCATCATTATCAATATGGAAGGGGCTATGGAAATGACCGTAAAAATAAGAAGTATCTGAATCAGCATAGATACCTGCGAATGCTGGGGATGCCCGGTCATCGTTATAGCCGGTAAAGCTAAAAGCGACGAATTTTTAAAACTTTTTAGAGTTGCCATTGCTCTCCATTAATCCCTTTAACCTTTCTTCTATATCGAAAAATACGTTATCGGCTTTATTTTTAAATTTTGCCTCGTTTATATTTTTTATTTTATTTATATCCGCATACTGTTCCGCTTTTATCTTGCGGTAAGGTTCGTTAATTCCGCCGCCTCCGTTATTAACCTGCTCGCGCATTGCATCCGCAAACTTGCCGTAAGATTTGGCCGGAGCGGAAGGGCTCGGACTTGCGAAAGCGGTATCTCCGGCAGAGAGCGAAGCATTGCTTTTCTCTGCGCCTGTTTTAGATATTTCATAGGTATTCGGAGCGGTATCTGCACCGGCGGCTTTATAAAAAGCACCTTGAAGCTGTCCTATAACCTGAATATTCGACTGCGACACTCCGACAAGAAAAAATTCTTTGTTTACTTCTATTAAAAGAATTGATTTTTTATTTCCAAGGTTAATCGATGATACTATCTTAAGGTTGTTCGGCTTTTCCTTTACCGAAATACGGTTCTTGAGTTTATTCATAAGAAAATATGCGCCGTAAATAAGTCCGATAATCAATGCAAGATAAACGGCGGTTTTCACCGCTTCGAAGCCCATATTTAATTTAGGCCGGCGTTTTGCAAAGAAAGGGCTTCCTCCTAAAGTATTATTTTTAGGCGGCTCCGGCGAACCTGCCGAAACGGCGGAGGCGCCTGCCGGACGCGCAGGCTGTTCGGAGGTTTTGACCGCCTGCTTTATTGTATTTTTTTGCGCGGGTAATTCTTTGCCGACGTTTTTAAATAAATCCCCCGAAAAAGCATGGTCGATTTTAATTATAAAATACCTTCCGTAAAAAGTCGCATACGTATCTTTTTGCGCTATTTTAATATTTTTATGAAAATAGATTACAGCGCTCAATTCCGAATTTTCGGCAGGCATAATCTCTACGGCTTTAAAGAGCCTGCTGTTATGAAATTTTATAAATTTAGCTCCCATTCCGGATTGCGCGTTTTTAAACGCAAGTTCGAGGCTGTAGCCTTTTAAGCCTAACTTTTTAACTATGCTTTCGGGTTTTCGGTTAAACTTAAACCATATAAGGTATGAATCCGCATTTTTGCTTTTAGAAACATATATGTTTTTTAACGTCAAATTGCCGTCCGCCGAACCGGCGCGGCAAACGTTAGGAAAAACGACCGCAAAAAGCGCTGAAATTAAAATTGCCGAAAAAAATAATTTAATTTTCATAGTTTTTTAACCCTTTCTACCGGACTTATTATGTCCGTAAGCCTGACGCCGAATTTATCGTTGACCAATACGACTTCGCCTCTTGCCATAAGCTTTCCGTTTACGTATATGTCGAGAGGCTCTCCCGCAAGTTTTGCAAGTTCTATTACGGAGCCCTGTCCAAGCTGAAGCATATCGTTTATGACCATTTTGGTTCTTCCGAGCTCTACCGAAATGGTAAGCGGTATATCCAGAATAAAATCTAAATTTTTAGGCGGCTCCGCCGTTTTGTCCGATTCGTCGAAAGAAGCGAATTCAAGTTTTTTTACCGGCTTTTTAACCGTTTTTACTGCGGCTGGAGCCTCGTCTGCGCCGATATCCGCGCCTTC
>JAJYZM010000181.1 GCA_021799935.1 bacterium
AAATTTGAAAGAAAAACCTATAAAAGAGGATTGTACGATAAATTCGCTTTTAAAACAGTAAATGCTTAAAACCGTAAAAAAAGCAGCGGATAAAATAGTCAGACAATTAAAAAAATATCTGAATATTCCTTTATGTTTAAGGTTATCCATTTAATATCAAAACTTACCCCCGTATTAAAAATAATAAAAATAAAAAATGCATGGGCAAATAAAGTCAAAACTTTTTGATTATATCAAATGTTTAAAAAATAGCAAGGGAAATTTTTAGATTTTTTTAACTTCGACCTGCGAGGAAAAAAAGGTAGCGCCGCCGCCGATATCCGATAAATCGTCCGGCGTAAGAGCGTTTACTCCCGAACCGTTTATATAATCGTCTTTCCACCATAAACCTGCGGAAACGACTACTCCGGGCAGAACCGAATCCAAAACCTTTGCTTTTATAGATACGCAACCCTGCCCGTTTTGAATCATAACTAAATCCCCGTCGCTTATTCCCCTGTCTTCGGCATCCTTCCGATTAATTTCCAGGAACGGCTCCCGGGCTTTGGCTTTTAAAGAAGAAACTCCCGCAAAAGACGAATTTAAAAAAAAATGGTTCGGCGGACTGACGAAGACTAAGGGAAAATCCTGTTTCGGCAAGGAAGCGCTGTTTTCATAACCGCCGTTCGATATATAGTCTTTTATAGGATTGTATTCCGGTATTTCTGAAAGTCCGTATGCCGCAACTTTTTGGCTTTTAAACTCGATTTTACCTGAAGGGGTCGGGAGTTTGCCGCGTTCAAAGGGACAATCATCCGTACCCAGCATAATAAACCTTTCGTTTTTCAGCCTTTCTAATGTTATTCCTTTTTCTCTCCAGTAGGGAATATCCAGCGCCTGACGCGCAATATCTTCTTCCGTATCTAAAAAACATGCGTCGTTAAAACCTAAAGAACGGGCGATGAGCTTAAATACGTCTATATTCGGCTTTGCTTCGCCTGCTCTCTGGATTACGGGATCCGCCCATTGAAGCGAGGTATGCCAGTAGCTGACGTAAAGGTCGGCATGCTCAAAACTCGTAGTTGCGGGAAGAATGATGTCCGCCCATTTTGCGGTATCGGTCATCGTCTGTTCGTGAACGACGGTAAAAAGGTCTTCCCTTGCAAGCCCTCTAATTACATAGTTCTGGTTGGGGGCTACTACTGCAGGATTGCTGTTATAAACGTATAAGGACATAATGGGAGGGTTGTTAAGTTCGCATAAGGCTTTTCCGAGCCGAACCATATTTACCGTCCTAACCGGTTTTTTAATTAAATCCGGCCTTTTTAAAGCTTCCTCGTTTAACGGAAAATACCCCGAATTAGATTTTAGCGCGCCTCCGCCTTTATCCGACCATGCCCCCGTTAAAGCCGGCAGTAAAGAAATCAACCATGTATTTATGCCGCCGTTTTTATGATGCTGAAGTCCGTTTCCTATTCTTAAGAAAGAGGATTTAGTTTCTGCGTAAAGTCTTGCTAAATACTCTATGCGCTCTTTTGAAAGACCCGTAAGTACTGCGACTCTATCGGGTGGATATTCCATCGCCTTTTTGCGAAATTCGTCTAATCCAAAAGAATATTCTTCTAAAAATGCTTTATCCTCTAAATTATCCCTTAATATAATGTGGGCAATGCCCAGAGCAAGCGCGCCGTCCGAACCGGGCAGGAGCATATAGAAATCGTCAGCCCATTTTGCGGTTTTGTTCCTGTGAACGTCTATAGCTATGATTTTAGCCCCATTTTTGCGGGCGGAGTCGGCAAAAATGGCCTGATGGATATTTGTTTCTAAAGCGTTTATTCCCCAGAATATTATTAATTTAGAATTGGCCGAGTCTAACGGATTTACGCCTTTAGATATGCCGTAAGACAGCTGATAGCCTAAGCTTCCGGCTACTGAACAGATAGTGCGGTCGATAGCCGTAGCGCCGATTTTATTAAAAAGACGCCTGTCCATACTCGATTTGTTAATTATTCCTTCAGTTCCACCGTAAGAATATGGCATAATGCTTTCCGGGCCGTATTTAGAAATAAGCTCTACCCAACGCCCGGCAATTTCATTTATGGCATCGTTCCAGCTTATCCTCTCAAATTCGCCGCCGCCCTTTTTTCCCTTCCTGCGCATCGGATAAAGTATGCGGTTTCCGTAAATCCTTTCCGGATAAGCCCTGACTTTTTCGCAAATAACCCCGCGCGTTACCGGATGATAAACATCTCCGGCTACTTTTACGATTTTACCGTCCTGAATTTCCACTTTTAAAGCGCATGTATCAGGGCAGTCGTGAGGACAGACTGAGTATTTTATTTTCATAATTTATCACGTTTTTAATGAATTCTTGAAAATCCTATGATTACCATTATAATCATAACGACTATATAAATTCTTAAGAACCAGAAAGCTATCTGAACCCACCCTTTAACGCTGGCTCTTTCTACCGGAATTTTGTTATAATCCACCAGCCCTTCTTCTTTGATAAAATCTTCCCAGTCCTCGTCGAGATTTATCTTTTTTGAAATCTTATCTTCTATTTTCATTTTTTCCCTCGCATAATTTAAGAATTACATTATCCGAATATATGCGGAAAAACCACCGTCAATCCGTATATTCCATTCATAATTATCAAAAATCCGACTATTGTAAACGCCGAGATATTCTGCCACGGCTTGTTTATATGGTCTCCCATTATCTCTTTATCGTTCAAAAGCAGAAGTAAAAACATCATCGCCGCGGGCATAAAAATGGTAGCAATGACCTGAACGGTTAAATTTAAAAATCCGAGGGGAGCATTTGGAATCAAAACTATTCCTCCCGCAATCAACAGGCTGATAATTCCTGGCATATAAAACTTCCAGCCCTGCAAAGGAGGCATATTAATGCTCTTAGGCCATCCGAACGCTTCGCCCATTGCCCATGAGGTGCTTGCAGATATTGCAATGGCCGCAATAAGCCCTCCTTCTACAAGACCGAGAGCGAAAAGCTTCATCGCCAGTTGTCCCATTTTTGCCGATATGGCGGAAAGTATAGTCTGAATGTCTAAATTTGGAGCATGCGTAAAACCGAAAACCGTTCCCGCCGCTATCAGAATGATCGCTATGGCTACGACAACCATAAAAAACGAACCTATAAATGTATCTATCTGCCCGTCCCTTATATCTTTTACGGTAAGTCCTTTATCGACAACCGAAGACTGCTGGAAAAAAAGCATCCACGGCGCTATCGTTGTTCCAAGATTTGCCAGAACGACATATATAAAAAGGGAAGTTACCCCTCCCGGTATATGCCACGATACAAAACTTCTCGCTACCGCTCCCCAGTGAAGATGCGGAATAAAGAATACTAAAGGAACGAATATTAAATTAAATGCTGCAATGCTTAGGCTGATCCACTCCCATGTAAAATAACGCAAAAAAAGCTGAATCGAAGCTATGACGGCAATAGCGGTTACGGATGACACTATCGGGGATATTCCAAAAACCTCCATTCCCAGGGTTATTCCGATAAATTCGGTTATTAAGGTAAGCACGTTTGCAACGACAAGGTCTATCAAGGAAAATGCGCCCCAGAACTTTCCGTATCTTTTCCATATCATTTCGGCATGCCCTCTGTGCGTCACGGCGCCGAGCCTTACGGTCATCTCCTGGACGATATAGGCGACCGGAAGCATTATTATCATAAAAGGTATAAAAAAACCGATTCCGAATATCGAGCCGGTTTGGGCATACGTCATAACGCCGCCGGCATCGTTATCGGCAATCATAACGAGTATTCCCGGGCCTATCAGCGCCATTAAAAGGCACAGGCGCGAAAAATATCCGTACTTCTGCCTCATAAGATGGATTTTAAGCCTGTCCGCGGCTCTCAGTT
>JAJYZM010000182.1 GCA_021799935.1 bacterium
AAAATAGCGTTAAATATGCCTTTGGTTTTCTTTTGATGAATGGATAATATATAATCTACTACTTTTTCTATTCTTTTTTCGCTTTCAAGTATTTCTTTTTTATTTATATCGACTTCTATATTTTCGTCAAATATACCGTCTTCTTTTTTTGGATAATTGCCGATATACTCCACCGCAAATCCTAAAGCGTTGCCGTCACTTATAGCGTCGGTTATTAGATATGTATGCAAACATTTATTGAAAACGGCGGCCGTCGTAACTCCGCCGACGCAATTTTTTTCGAGTATCGGCGTTCCGGTAAAACCGAAAAGCTGAGCTTTGCTGAAAAATCTTTTTATATCTGCATGTATTTTACCGAACTGGCTTCTGTGGCATTCGTCGAATATTATTACGACCTTTTCGTTTTTAAGATATTCAAAATGCTGATTATGGTATTCTTTTGTCACGGCTAAATCTAATTTTTGAATCGTCGTAACTATTAATTTAAGGTCTTTATCCTTAAGCTGATTAACGAGTGTTTTAGTATTTTCGGTAGAATCCACGCTGCCGGGTGCAAATTTATTAAATTCTTCTACGGTTTGAGCGTCTAAGTCTTTTCTATCGACGATGAATAAAACTTTTTTGATATCGGGCATATCTTTTAATACTTGAGAAGCCTTAAAAGACGTAAGAGTCTTTCCGCTTCCGGTTGTATGCCAAATATAACCGTTTTCAGAGGAATTTTCAGCTCTTTCTATGATTTTTTCGACCGCATAATACTGATACGGTCTTAAAACCATTGGCATCATTTTATTTTCGCTTAATACTATATATTTGGATATAATTTTAGACAAGTGGCAAGGTTCTAAAAAAATATCGGTAAATTTGGATAAATTTGAAATTTTATTATTATATTCGTCCGTCCAAAAAAAAGTTTTTTCAAAATTCTGGTCTGGATTATTGGCAAAATATTTAGTATTTACGCCGTTAGCTATTATAAAAATCTGGATATGCTCAAATAAGGTATTAGGATATGAATGAATCCTGTAGCGGTTTATCTGATTAAAGGCTTCTTTTAATTCCATACCTCTTTTCTTTAGTTCTATTTGAACAAGGGGAAGCCCGTTTATTAAAAGCGTAACGTCGTATCTGTTGCCGTATGCGCCCTTTATTCTAATCTGGCGGGCAACCTGATAGCAGTTCTGACACCATTTTGCCGTATTCAAAAATCTAATGTAAATTTTGGTTTCGTCGTCTCTTGTGAGCAAAAATCTGCCTCTTAAATTAGACGCCTTTTGAAATCTGTTTCCTTTATTTAAATGGTTTAATATTTTTTGAAATTCCTTGTCGCTTAAAACGGTATCATTTAATTCTTTGGCATTAAACTTTTCTATTTGTTTTTTGAAATTTGCAATAAAGTCTTCTTCCTTATGAATATTCAGCAATTCATAGCCTAAGGTTTGTAACTGTGTAACGAATTCTAGTTCTAACGTCATTTCGCTCTGTATCATAGTTTATCTATAATGAAATATTTTAAGTTTTATTTTAATTTAATTAATAAAATTTAATAAAAAATTAATTGATTGATTTATTGATTACTTAGTTAGCTAATAAATTATACAAACATTTTTTGAAATAAGCCTTTTTTATATTTTTTTAGATTTTCAAATCTTGATTTAATTAATTCTATTTTTTTATCGATTGCGGATAGAAATGAAGCGATTTTTTGTTGCTCTGGGAGAGAAGATAATTTAATTTTAAGTTTTTCAATATCTTTAGAACTTATATTAGGTTGAGCGCTTGTTGCCAATAAAGATTTTAATTGATTATTAAAAAAATTGGAGAATGCATATTGGGTCATATAATTATAATCTAATTTATCAAATTTAATTAATTTAAATAAACCAACGCGTTGATTCAAATATGCGATATTTTTTTTATTATACACGGATACTTTACCTGCAGTAGCACCAGACATAGCAATTAATAAATCATTTCGTTTGATAATAAAATTATTATCGTTTTCAGTTTTGTCATAGTAAACTAAATTATTTATATTTGTATATTTACCGTCTATTGATAAATTAGAAATTCTAATTATAGGTATCCCCTTTTCTTTAAATAATTTATTTTTAAAAGCATATCCTCCTTGAATTTTTATAAAATTCCCCAATTTTTCTTCTTTCCATTCATCTTTAAACCCAGGAAATCTGATTTTACCAGTTAAAAGTTTTTGCATTAACCCTTTTTTATATTTTTCTAAAAATTCTAATTTTTTATCGGTTAATTCTATTTTTTTATCTATAGAGGATAGGAATAAAGCTATTTTTTGCTGTTCTGTACTAGACGGAAGAAAAAATAAAATTTTTTTTAAATTGTTTATATTTAAACTCGGCACACCCGTTGATTCATTTAAAAATTCAAGATTTATTTTTTTAAAATAAAAATATATAAATTTATAACTTATACTTTCTGATAATTTTAAATAAAAAGTTGTATCTATAGTCCAAAATTTTTGATTTTTTTTAAAATAAAAAACTCGTGAGATAGTCCCCTTTCTTGGGATTATTATAGTTTCGCCTTTATCAATAAAAGAATATGACTTTGCTATTATACCACCTGTTCCAATAATTAACGAATCGCCATTGTTATCATAGTTATCAGATGTTAAACCTTTGCCATAAATTATATTGCCTATATCTCCTAATTTTTCTTCTTTCCATTCATCTTTAAACTCCTTAAATCTCAATTCGGGCACTTTTTTCATTGCTCAACCTCATTTGCCTTTGTAATATTTATTATATCCGGGTCAAACGGTGGATTAATACCTAATTCTTTGCAATATCCGGCTATTTCTTTATCGACTTCTATTTCTTCTAATTCCAATTTATTGATTTCGTTTGATACGGCTTTTAAATCAATAGGTTCTTCTTCTTCAAACGTATCGATATATCTTGATATATTTAAATTATAATCGTTTTCTTTGATTTCCTCTAAACTTATTAATCTTGAAAATTTCTCAATTTCTTTTTTCTCTTTATATGCATCTATTATTTTTTTAATATTATCGTCCGTCAATCTATTCTGATTTTTGCCTTTTTCAAATTCTCCCCTTGCATCTATAAATAATATTTTATCGTCTTCTTTTCTGCATTTGCTAAAAACCATTACGCAGACCGGAATAGACGTTCCGTAAAACAGATTGGGCGCAAGCCCAATAACCGCTTCCAGATAGTTTAATTTTTCTATTATGTATTTTCTTATTTTTTCTTCCGCACCGCCTCTAAATAGTACTCCATGAGGCAGAACTATAGCCATAGCGCCGTTATCGGCTAAGTGATGAATCATATGCGTAGCAAAAGCATAATCGGCTTTGTCTTTAGGAGCTAAGCTTCCGTATTTACTAAACCTTTCGTCAGTCTTAAACAGCGGATTGGAGTCCCCCTTCCACTTTGCGCTAAAAGGCGGATTGGCAACGACGGCTTCGGCTTTCAAATCCGGGAAATAGTCGTCTGTTAACGTATCGCCCTGCCTTATATGAAATTTTGTATAATTAATGCCGTGCAAAAGCATGTTCATTCTGGCAAGGTTGTATGTAGTTCTGTTAAGTTCCTGCCCGTATATTTCTGAAACGTCGGCATAATCTTTAACGCGGATTAATAAAGAACCTGAACCGCAGGTAGGGTCGTAAACGGATTTTATTTTATCTTTACCGGCTGTTACAATTTGGGACAGTATTCTGGAAACCTGAGAAGGAGTATAAAACTCTCCGCCTTTTTTGCCGGCGCCTGCGGCAAACTGCCCTATTAAATATTCATAAGCGTCGCCTAAAACATCGCTTTTGGCATCCGTCAAGTTAAAATCTATCCTGTTAAGTCTTGATAGTATCTCGATGACGG
>JAJYZM010000183.1 GCA_021799935.1 bacterium
TTCATATTTCCGCCTTCTTTGACCGCCCTTTTATAAGCAATTTCGACGGCCGGCCTGTTTTCGTTAATCTGCCTCGCTATTAAAAGAACTCCGCTTAAAATGTCGTAAGGCTCGAATCCCGCTATCACTGCCGCCTTGCCGTATTTACCCGGAATATCGTTATAAATGCCGCTTCCGGTCATAACGCTGACGTGTCCCGGACAGATAAATCCGTCTATTGAATTATCGCCGGAATCTAAAATAGCGTTTATGGGAGGAGGCACGAGAACATGGTTGACGTGAAACAAAACATTATTTATGCCTCTCGATATAACTTCTTCGAGAAGAGCCGCCGTCATAGGGGTCGTCGTTTCAAACCCTATAGCGAAAAAAACTATTTTTTTATCTTTATTTGCTTTATCGAGCGCTATTTTTATAATATCCAGAGGCGAATATACCATCCTTACGTCTTTTCCTTTTGCACGCTCTTTTATCAGCGAACTATCCGTTCCCGGAACCCGCATCATATCGCCGTATGCCGCAAGTATAACGTCCTTAGAATCCGCAATTTTTATCGCCTCGTCTATTCTTTTAACGGGCATCACGCAGACCGGACACCCGGGTCCGTGAAGAAAATTTATTTTATTTTTAAGGAGGGTATTTAATCCGTATTTCATAATGGAATGGGTATGCCCGCCGCATATTTCCATTATATTGATAGTTTTTTTAACTTCGGAATCTATAACGGACGCCAGCCTGCTTATGTCGTCTTTTCTTTTAAAATCGGAATATAATTCCATATTATTTTAAATAGTTTTTCTTTCGATTTCCCTGAACAGGTTAAGGCTTTCCTCCGCTTCTTTTTCGTCTATTTTCTGCATTGCGTAGCCCACGTGTATAAGCAGATAATCGCCTATAACTGCCGGCTCTTCCAGAAGCATCGTAGAAACGAGCCTTTTAGAACCCATAGTATCGACTATAACGGTACCTTCGTCTTTTATTTCTATGACTTTAGAAGGAATCGCAAGACACATTTGTTTTTTTAACCATTTTTAATAATATGCTTATCGTCATTAATTATATCGATTCTTTTTAGATTATATCATATTTTCAAAAGATGAAACCGCAATTATATCTCAAAGATATCCCATAACCGCCCGCATTATTCAAGAGGACGCGAGATTCAAACCGGCAATGCCCGTTACAAAAGCCGTCTTAACGGTATCATCCATATATGCGGTTCCGCAATCTTTTCTATCCTGTCGCCGTTATATATCAAAATTCCTCCGCTCCATGATTTGCCGAGACCTTCCGCAACGGCTTTCATCGGTCTTAAATCGGAAATAGTTGCGGTACTGCGGTTTTTAATTTCAATCCCTATTATTCTATCGTTTATTTTTAAAAGCATATCGAGTTCTAACCCTGAACGGGTTCTATAGAAATACATAGAAACCGGTTTTTGCATTGTTTTTATCCATTTATAAATCTCAGAAACCGCCATAGTTTCAAATATATCGCCGGAAACGACGCCGCCCCAAAATCCGGTCATCTGCCTTAGCAAACCTATGTCTATCCAGTAAATTTTAGGAGTTTTTACTGCGGAACTCGTTATATTCGCGCCGTAAGGCTGAAGCAGTATCGTCTGATACGATATTTTCAAATACCCTAAGTATCTCTTGGACGTATCCACGCTTATACCTGCGTATCGCGCCAATTCGGAATAATTAAGAAGTTTTGCGTTTCTTAATGCCGATATAGTTTGGAATTTCTTAAAAGGCTCTAAATCTTCTATTCTGGACAAATCTGAAAAATCCCTTTCTAAGTACGTATAAGTATAATCTCTTAGCCATTTTTGCCTTTCGGATGTATTATTAATAGTTAAAAGGAAAGGCATTCCGCCCCATCTCGACAAATGTTCCTGCGCTTCTTTTAATTTTACGTCTTCTTCTCCTATTAAAACGGAAGGAAGACTTTCCATCAGTTTCTGAAAATCTTCTTCATCGATTATGCGGTCTAAAAGAGGCTGTTTAATAATTTTGGCGGCTGGTCCGGAATATATCTCCGACATCATTAACGGCCACAGTTCGTAAAGCGATATTCTTCCCGCAAGAGATTCCCTTATCTTCTTCAGTAAAAGAATCTGGCTTGAACCGAGAAGCACCTCGAAATCTAATTTTTCTTCGTCGTATGCATATTTAACTTTTTCAAACAGCGAAGGTTCTTTTTGCGCTTCGTCAAGTATGGCTTTACCGACGTCTTTATACCAGTTTGAAGCCGGAATCTGCGAAATACCGTCCCTGATTTCGGGAGAATCCAAATTTATATAACGCAGTGCATTATATTTATTTTTAGCTAAAGTCGTCTTCCCAGTCTGGCGTGCGCCGGTTATTAAAACTATTTTTCTTTTTTTTTCGGACGGCAAAAAATTGTATATAGCCCTAAAATACTGTAAATTTTCGCTCATAATCGTAAATTTTACAGTACATTATGTGAAATGTCAATTGTTATCATTGTTATCATTAATCCCAAATCCCTATTTAGTTAAAATATTAATAGTTATACCGGCAGAACTGCGCTTCCCCACGATTCGTTGATGCTTTCGGCCGCAGCAAGGTAAAATGCCAGAACGGCTGTAATAAGTCCGAAATAACCGCCGAGGACGGTTATAATAGCCGCACCCGTCCAGAAACCGATAGCAAGCAGATAAAAAGTCGCGGTAAGAAATAAAAAAATCAGCATAAGCGCCCTTGCTTTTTTCTGGACGGTAGTCACTTCGAGGACTCTGCACGGAATGTGGCACGGCTACTTATTTAAAGCGCCATGTTTATCCGCCGAAACCGGGCTTCCCGACGAAAATGCGGAATACATCGATTAAACCGGCGCCCCGTCGATTTTTTCGTAAATATTTTTTTCTGATGAATAATTATAGACTTCTCCGGTTTCTATAATATAATGCCATCCGTATATTTTAATTTCGCCATTTTCCGATTTATATTTAATATACGGGTAGGAATACAGGTGCTTAATCTGCTCTTTTATATTTTCCCTTTCCGTTAATATTTCTCTTTCCTTACCTGTAAACCTTTTTTTCCCGCCTGCGGTTAAAGCCGAATCGGATACGGTTTTTTTTGCGCCTTCAGCCAATTCCAGCCATTTTTTCGTATGGGGTATATCTTTCAAGTCTTCGTCGGCCATATATAATGCACGGCATCCGCCGCAGTTTGAATGTCCGCATACGACGATATTTTTAACTTTTAAAATATTTACCGCATATTCTATCGCGGAAGTCGTAGCAAGATACTCGCTGACGTTTCTGTAGGGCGGCACTAAATTGGCAATATTCCTCACGACGAAAAGCTCGCCGGGCAAAGTTTTCGTTATAAGGCTCGGAACGACCCTCGAATCCGAACATCCGATAAAAAGCGTATGAGGATTCTGTTCTTCCGCTATTTTCTTGAAAAGTTCGCTGTGTTTTTTATACTCGTTGTTATTGAAATCGATAACGCCGTCGAATAAATTATTTTTGTCCAAATTGAGCCGCCCTTGGTTCTTTTTAAAATTTATTATAATATTATACCATTATAATAAAGATATTGATAATAACGGGCATCGAGAATGATGGGGTTATGTGCCGGTTTTTACTATGCCGGTTTTTACTATGCCGGTTTTTATTATTGACTTAAAATATTAAATTGTAGTATTATTATTAACGTAAATTAATACTTTCCTTAATATATATCATAGGCATTATGGGGCTGTAGCTCAGTTGGCAGAGCGCTTGCATGGCATGCAAGAGGTCGTCGGTTCGACCCCGATCAGCTCCACCATTAAAAACCGCAGTAAATAAGCCTTTTCAGACTATCTTACTAAATTTTA
>JAJYZM010000184.1 GCA_021799935.1 bacterium
TAGCGTCTTTAAGCATCGAAAAAAGTCCGAAATCTCCTGCAAATCTTAAAACAAACTCTTTAGACGGCGCAAATCCGCCGGTATCGGATTTTTCGTCCGGAACTAAAACGGAATAATGACGCTCGTGAAAAGACTCTCCCTGTCCTTTAATTTCCGGTTTATTCCAGTTATAAATCAGCGGCGTTTCTATCTCCATGCACTTCAAATGGTTTAAGGCAATATCTTCTGCCCAATCCGACAAAAGCTTGTATAAAAGAGTCCCTTTTGGATAAAATCTCAGATGGCCTGAATCGGAATTTTCTTCGTGGTCTGCAATTTCAAGGCGCCTCATAGCTGAAACGGACGGGGGAGTTTCTCCTTCTTTTATTTTAAATTCCTCATACGCAATCACTTTTCTGAGGGAAGCGAAATCTTTAAGCACTTTATCGTCGAGTATGCTTTCATTTTTTAAATCTATTTTTGTTTCGATGCCGTCGTAATTCAATATAAAAAATTCGCTTTCTACATCTTTTACGACGTCTTCTCTAGTTTTTTTTGTAGAAACGGCTGTTGCGCTTACTGCGTCAGATTCGGTTATATGCCTGGATGATTCGCTTAACGGATGCCCTTTACATGAAATTTTAAAGCTTTTATACCACCCGAAAGGCGCTCTGTAAACGGTATAAAAAGGCTCAATTTCAGTCTTTAAAGAGTTAAGTGCAGAGATAGCGATTGATGGATCGGCAAGGCTATTGGAAAGATGCGCATAAGGATATAAAACTATTATCCCCGGCTTTAATTTATCTGCAATTTCTTTAATTTCCCCAAAAGCTCTTTTTACTATATTTGCGGTACTCTTCGCATCCCCTTTTTCAACTGTGCAGAAAATCACCAACGGTTCTGCAAAAAAATTTCCGCTTTCATTAAGAAGGTTTGTGTCAATTTCCTCTGCAACGGGAGTTTTTCCTGTTAAAGAATAGTTAAAATCATCGGCATGAATTATTAATAGCTGCATAATATAATATAATATATTTTAAAAGTCGTTCGGAAGACTTTCAAGCTCCTTTGCGGTAAACACGGGACCGTCTTTACATACGTAAACGCTTCCTACGTTGCATCTTCCGCATTTACCCAGCCCGCATTTCATCCTGTTTTCAAGCGTAGTAATAATATCGCTCTTGTCGAACCCCATTTTTTCCTCCAACGATTTTAACGCAAATTTTATCATAATTGGAGGACCGCACACTATTGCCACGCTGTTTTCGCCTTTTATAGGCAGTTGCTCAAGAATGGTAGGAACGAAACCTACTTTCCCCGTCCAGTCGGGTGTTTCTCCACCCGGGTCAACGGTAATAATTACGTCGGTGTTTTTATATTTTTTCCATTCATCGAATATACCTTTATAAAGGAGGTCTCCTACCGACCTTGCTCCGTATAGTATGGTAATTTTGCCGTAATCGTCCCGCTCGTCGAGGCAGTATTCCATAATCGATTTTACCGGAGCCATACCTATGCCGCCGCCCACGAAAACAAGGTCTTTTCCTTTCATTTTTGACGTATCGAAATAATTTCCGTAAGGGCCCCTGAAAGCTATTTTATCTCCCTGATTCAGACTATTTATCCCGGTAGTAGCTCTTCCCGAAGATCTAAAACTGAATTCAAAATATTCTTTTCTTAAAGGAGACGACGATAATCCGAACGTCGATTCTCCTTCTCCTATGAAAGAAAACTCTCCGAACTGGCCGGGCAGAAAATCTATGCTGCCCCCGTCGATAGTAAGACGTATAGTTTTGGTATCCGCGGTTTCCTGAATAATTTCTTTTATTTCAGCCAGTTTCGGCAAATAAATATTTTCCATTAACTATCTGCTCCCCGCTATATGTTAAAAATTTTAAATTAAATTATATTTAAGCCATATCGGCTAAGTCTTTTGCAACTTCTTTAATATCTATGTCTTCGGGGCAGTTCCTGGAACATCTTCCGCATCCTACGCATAGATATTTATCGAACTTTTCGCTGTATATTTTAAATTTGTGCATAAGCCTCTGCCTGTATCTGTCCCCCTGAGTAACTCTTGGGTTATGCCCGGAAGTATGAAGGGTAAATATGCCGAACTGGCAGGAATCCCAGTTTCTAATCCTCCTGCCTTCTTTTAAATTTCCTTCATCCTGAATATCGAAACAGTGGCAGGTCGGGCAGGTATATGTGCAGACTCCGCATCCTATGCATGATAAAAATCTGTCCTGAAAATAATTATGTTCGAAGTTTTTGTCCAAAAAACTTTTAGTTCTTTCTATTTCAAAGAGCTTTTTCCAGTCCTTGTCCGCAGGAACTTGAGCTTTTGCGGTTTCTTTAAAGAGATTTATATAGGGTTCGATAAGATTTAAGCCTTTTTCACTGGTTACGACGGCAAAATATTTGTCTCCCGATTTTTTAAGAAGTATATCGGAACCGTAAGAACTTTCCGGAGAAAGCTGCATTTCGGTGCAGAAACAATAGTTGTCCGGCTTTTCGCAGGCTATAGAAACTATGGTCAAATTTTTAAATCTTTCGTTAAAAAATTCGTCTTTATAATCCCAGTTAAAAACCTTTTCCATTATAGGTCCGGCACCTGCATCGCACGGTCTTCCGCCGAAAATAACTCTTTTTTCGTTTGCTCCGGCAACCGCTTCCAGTCCGTCTTTAATATCGGTATCGACGCCGGTAAAAGAATATTCTAAAAGCGTTTCGGTTTTAGGAAGAATATATTCCTTATAAGACATTTTGGGCAGAAGAATATCTAGGTTTGCTTCTTCGAATCTGCTTATTTTTCCGTAAAAAGTGTCGCCGTCTTTATCTGTGGGGGCGATAACCTCAAAGTTATCGGCTATGATGCTCTCAACAAATTTTTTAAGATTTTCCGCCGAAATTTCAAAATATTTTTCTTCCATTATGAACCGTCTCCAATATCTTATTTCTTATTTAATAAAGTCGTTGAAATCGCTTTCGCTGAAAACTCCGAAAACGGGTTTTGCATTAATATCTAATCCTGATTTATAACCAAACAGATTATATACGTCTTTAGCCATTTTTTCGTTAATCAGCATAAGCGGAATGTTCACCGGACAGGCTCTTTCGCATTCTCCGCAGCCTATGCATCTTCCCGAAAGATGGTATGCCCTAATAAGATTCCACTGCGCATTGCCGGTCTCTTCCGAATTCGTGTCTATCCACTGCGGCATATTTTTTTCTACTATGCATCTTGAACAATAGCATAGAGGGCAAGCCTGCCTGCAGGCGTAGCATTTTATGCATTTATCGAATTCTTTAGCCCAAAAAGCATTTTTCTCTTCCGCGCTCATAGATTCGAGCTTTTCTATGCCGTAATAAGGTTTGACGTTTCCCGACAAAGCAAGTTTGGGCTCTTCCGATTCTATAAGAAAATCGTACAGTACCGGAATATGCTCTTCGCATATAAGGCATTTATCGTAAACCGTCGATTCAGATACGCCTGTTTCGCCTTTATCGGCAAGGTTCTGCCTTATTACTCCGTTACATTCAATTCCGATAATTTTTATATTATCCCTGGAAATCTGATATTCTTGAATTAAAGCGTTAACGGCTTTCTCGTCGCAGCCTTTAACGACTATGCCTATTTTTCCGAACTTTTTGACCTCCGGTTTTTTTAAGAATACCGCAAGGTCCTGAACGGCATAGTGACTGAAAGAAAGCTTTCCGGCTTCCTCCGCCTTTGTAATAAAAACAGGCCTCATTCTTTGGGGATTGGAACCTTTCGCATAGCCAATTATTAGGCTGACTTCTCCGCTTTCTAAAAGGTCTTTTGCAATCTTTTGTAGTTTTTCGTCGATCTTTGTATTCGCCATAAATATA
>JAJYZM010000185.1 GCA_021799935.1 bacterium
AAATCCTTTATCAATTCTTCCCTTAATTCGTCGCTTCCGGAATACATAGTCCTGAACTTGTAAAAAGTAAAAAGCCTTCCGTTTTTGCCTATTCTTTTGCTCTTGTATAAAACGCTCCCCTTGGAATCAAGTTTAATCAGGAGCCCTATGATTAAAGCCGGCAACAAAAATATTATAATCGCAAAAACAGAACCGGCTATATCTATCAGCCTTTTTGCAAAAAGCCTTATATCGTCTTCCGGAGACGTATAAAACGAGATAACCGGAAAATCTCCGACTTTTTCGAATGAAACTTTAGAATATTTAAACGGTATAAAATTTGTAGGTATTTTAACGGTTATACCCTTTTCCTCCAGCAGTAAAGTAGCTTCTTTTATATCGGCTATTTCGCCGCCTTTAATATCGAATATAACTTCGTCCACAGGATTATCCAGTACGAAATCTATCAGACCGTTCTGGTCATTTTTATTTATTTCTTTAACTAATTTTATACCGAGATATTCGCTTGAAACAAGTATGTCTTTTATGCCTCCCGCACCTCTTTTACCGGATAAATCGGAAATATCCTCTATCCCGTAATCGTCCCCTTTTACCAAAACGATATTCCTTGCGGAATATCCCCGCCTTTTTAGTTTCACGGCAAGTTTTCTTCCGGTATAATCCGCAATAATGAGCGACAAAAAAGAATAAACGGAAAAATATCCTATAAAAAGCCTTGAAATATAAGTAACTTTAAACATAAAAAGTACGGCGTAAATCAAGAATATAGATACAACCGTTATCTCAAAGAGCTTTATTATATCCGATTTAAAACTTTCCGCGTTCAGGTTCAAATACATCCTGAATAAAAAAAGCAGGAAATAAAAAATGATTGCTATCGGTATTAAAAGCCACAGGTAATAAAAAATAGAATATAGCTTATATCCTATAATAACGGGGGTTACAAGATTGTATGTAATAAAAGCCAGGAAAAAACCGCCGCAGACGAAAATAACGGAAAATAAATAAAAATACTGCGCAAGGATTTTACTTCTTTGAGATAACATAATCGAAAGTAATTTTAATTATTATTTAAATATATTATAAACTCTGGATTCCCGCCTACGCGGGAATGACTTTGAGAGGATTTAACCTTTCACCCAACGGGTGTCATTCCTGCGAAAGCAGGAATCCAGAATATAAAATCCTAAATCGGAATTAGGGCTATACTAGCATTAGCGATATTCCTGCTCCGCTCCCGGCAGCAAACCTGCGGCGGCGGACATCGCCAGAAAAAAAAGCCATAAATTCGCCAGTTCGTCGTTGGACATGTTCGATACGCCGGCGAAAGAACCGTAAAATATTATGCTCGCTCCTATGGTTATTGCGGCTATTTTGCGTAGAAATATATCGCGCGAACCCATAAAAAGTTTAAAAGGATTTTTTAAAGCCAGAAAAAAAAGCCACATGAGCGCCGCAAAGCCGAATATTCCGGTTTCGGCAAGCGTCTGCATATAGCCGTTTTCCGGCCAGTTATCGTATAAATCGTAAAATTTTTTACCCGTTTTAGGATTGTAATACCAAGGGAACCTGACTCCTTTATGCCCGTCGAAATACTTCGAAAACGCACCTACCCCCACGCCGGTTAACGGAAATCTTTTAAAAACCGCCCATGACGATTCTATTAAAGCGACATGGCTTTCGATATCGGCATGATTTTTTAGCTCAAGCCTGTATATTTTTGGATTAAACATAGAAAAAATCCTGTTTTTGAATGTTTTGGATGCCGAAAAAATTCCGATATTCAACACTAAAAGCAGAATGATTGCCGCAAAAAAAAGCTTCTTCGATTTCAAGTACATTAAAACAAAAATTGCCGGTATAATACCGAGCCAGGCCGACCTTGCCTTCGCAAACGCTATATCGAAAAATCCCAAAAGCAGAATAAACCCGAAAAAAACGCCGGATGCGGCTTTAGGTATTAACCCGACAAAAGATATCCCGCCTTTTTCGTCCCGTTTTTTAAAATCCAGCAGATAATAAGCCGTAATTACGATTAAACCGTAAGAAACCTGCACCGGAAAACCTACCCAGTTGCCGATCGGCCCGGTAAGCCTGTTTTGGGAGTGAAGGGCATTTATAAAAATTCCCTGAAAAAATCCGTAAATTATCGCTGCGCATATAGAAAGAGTAAAAGTATAAACCATAAATTTTATTCTTTTTCTGGTGTTCAATAAACCCGCCGCCGCAAAAAAGAATAAAATGAAATAAAATATCTCGCCGCCTTCGTTTAAACTGTCCTTGAGGCTGTATGTCCAGATAAACGAAAGCAGAACTATTGCGGCATATATAAAAAGAGGGGTATTAAATCCGGTTTTAGGAATGGAAATATCGCGTTCGGCAATTTTATATGCGATAAAAAATATAATAGCGGCTACCATTCCGAAAACGGCAAAACCGTCTTTGATAGGTATAAAAAGCGCAAATAAAAATATTCCGAAAAGGCCGGCTTTTTCAAAAAACCCGCTTAATCCCGGTTTCCTGACGGCAAGCGCGATTAAAACGGCGGCGGAGAATACTATAGCTATAATTTTAATTAACAGCAGAAGATTCAATATAATTTACCATTCTATTTAATAATGTCGTAATACAGGCTTTCATAAACCTTCGCGGAATCTTCCCATCCGAAGTGTTTATTTGCAGAATTAATGACGAGACTGCCCCATTCGGAGCCGTCTCCCATATAGAGGTTATACAATTCGTTCAGCGCCCATGCAATACCGTCCGGGTTTGTATGTTTAATAAGAATGCCGGACGGATTTTTTACGCCGGCGTCCATAATATCCGAAACCGTATCGTGAAGACCTCCGGTGTCTCCTGCCGCGATGACGCAGCCGTATCTCATAGCTATCATCTGGGACAACCCGCACGGTTCGAATTTGGAAGGCATTACGAAAATATCCGCCGCCGCATATATTTTATGGGACAGCGCTTCGTCGTAACTGCCCGTCATGGCATAAACCTTATCGCCGTAAATTTTAGACAGATAATTAGCTTTTCCTTCTATATAATCCCTGCCGCTTCCGAGAATAACGGCCTGAAACGGAAAATCGCTCCAGTTAAAAAGCGCGTCTAAAAATTCGTTTATGCCTTTTTCTTCCGTTAATCTGCTTACTATGCCTATAAGAGGAAGAACCTTTTCGTTATCGCCGGTCTTCAGAGGCATGGAAATATCGGAGAAAAGAGCTTTTTTATTTTTAAGCTTAAAATCTTTCCATTGTCCGTAATCTTTCAGCTTATATATATCTTCCTTTAAATTCAAGTTACTGCTTATAAGCCGGTCTGTTTTAGGATTCCAGTAATCTAAATCGATTCCGTTAAGTATTCCCTTAAGCCTGCCTCCGTTTTTAAGGCTTTTCAATTCGCCGTCCAGCCCGAATCCGAATCCCGGAGAGGTAATTTCGCCGGCATACGTCGGACTTACGGTCGTAACGACGTCGGACAGCTTTATCCCGCCTTTTAAACTGTTAAAAGTTCCGAAATGTTCGTAAGCCGAGGAAGAATTATATTTGAAGTCTATGCCGATATCGTAAAAATCGTCTATGCCGTAAACGCCCTGATATCCGAGGTTATGGATAGTAAAAACTATGGCGGGCCTTAATCCTTTCGCATTTACATGCCTGCCTAGTTTAGCGTTCAATATGCCTTCCGTCCCGCCCTGCAGCCTTACTTTTTCGTCCCCGAAAGTCTGCCTTACGACGGCCGGAACCAGCCCCCCCGACCAGTCGTGCGTATGGACGACCAGCGGAATGCCGAGAATTTTCATAGCATATACCGCCCCGTGCG
>JAJYZM010000186.1 GCA_021799935.1 bacterium
AAGAGATGGTTTATATGTTGCCTTTGATTTGAAGACCAGATATGTTGGTAGAAGATCACTTTTACAATATTCTCAGGCGGAGCGGGATACAATACTTCGCGACCACATCGATCTCAAAAAAACAAAGCGCAGAAAATTTCTAAGGGACAATCTCACCTCGAAATTTGAGTGCAGATACGCAGGTCAAACTGGAAAAAACATACGAGAATTTATTGTAGAAAGAGTTGGAAAGAGTGTGTACGACTATTATCGTGAAACATACCCCGGCATTAGTTTAAACCCCGAGGAGCCTGCCGTTTTCGTTACAACAGATACAGCTGTACCAGAATCTAGATTATTTCCCATATTTTCTACAAAGCACGAATATGTACGTAAATGCAGTGTGAAGCCGCAAATCAGCCCGTCTGTGAGATATAAGGAAATTCTTAATATTGTCGGCAGACTTAAAACAATATATTTTGCAAATCAACAGGTAGAAATTGGATTAGCACCTTTGATGGTCGGTGAGGAGAGAATCAAACTACCCAATCTAATATTTGGAGGCGACAACGTCCTTCAGCCGGTCGGAAATGGAAAAGATCGTTACGAGACCGCCAAGATAGATGCTCTTAAGAGGTACGGTCCTTTCAAAAACCCTCCACTCCCTCCATTGGTTTTACTGTATCCAGATTCATTATCGAATGAGTACATAACTCAATTTGAGTTCCTCCTTTCAGCTGAAGTTATGGAATTAACTAACAGAAACTTGGCTTTTGATATGATAAGAAAGTATGATTCCTCAAGTAGTAATTCAGTTGCAATAAGATCGATTAAAACAGTTGTGGAGTCTATTTTGGAAAACCGTCAAAATGTTATGTTTGTCTGTATAATGTCCCATAAATTTGACGACACATTTCATAGAATCCTTAAGGAGATTTTTAAAAATAGCGCATCCCAGTTATTTCATGAAGGCACGGTTAACGATATAATTTTTAATAAAAAAAGGGGCAAAGTAGAAACCAGTGCTTTAGCTGTTTTGACTGAAGCAGGAGTAATTCCATGGTCGCTAAGCGACGGCTTGTTATCTGATATGCATATCGGCATAGATTTGTTATTCGGTAACGTAGGCTATTCATTCATCTATGGCAAGCAGTGTGAGTCAATAGGTATTTTACCGGGAAAAAACATGACGGATGGTAAATACAGGGAAGCACTTTCGGCAAAGACTATAAAAAAATTCATAAGAGAATTGCTTGATAAAGCTTTTTCTGAAGGCACTGATTTATCGAGATTTACAATACATCGTGACGGCAGATGGTGGCCCGGAGAGTCTGAAGGACTAAAAGAAGCGGTTTCAGAATTCAACGCTGAAAGAGGGACTTCACTTAAATATGCAGTAGTAGAGATACTCAAAAGTCATTTCCCCGTTAGGATGTTTTCGAAGGAAAGCGCATTATATGGGCAAATTATCAACTCTCCCCCTGGAACATTTTATAAACTTACAGATACTTCTGCATTAATAGTTAATACTAACATTCACGGGAAGAGTCAATCTGATGATAGAACAGCAATCCCGCTTTTAATAAATGTCGCTGAAAGTAAAGAAAAAATAGAAATAGAAAAGATACTGAAGGATGTTTATCATCTGACAGCTCTTAACTGGTCCGCTCCAAGAATAAATTTAAGACTTCCTGTAACAATCGGATGGCTGGACAAATTTCTTGATGATAAACAAGAAGATGAAACGTATGAGTAAATCATATAACTTAAATAAGCAGTTCCTATCTATTAATATTGGTTTAATAAATACATATGGGGGAAAAAATGAGTAGGTCATCCTTCCTTGCTTCTTCGCTTGAAGCAGAGTTTAAAGTGCTTGCACCAGTAAATGACGCAATGATAAACCTGAAATTACATAAATTTGGACGGGCGGGAGATTTGGCTATTAATACTGAAGATATTCGAAAATCAAAGGAAATTCTCTCAAATTTTCTAAATGAAATTATAATTTGGCTGAATGAAAAACGAGGAAATGCGGCTTTCTACTTTGTGTTTAGAATTCTTCAAACAGGGAGGAAATCTCCTGACGAGTGGAAGGAATCGCTTCTTAAACTGATAAAATCCTTACAATCTAATACTGAAATCACTTACTATGACATAGAATTATTGGAAGATTTGCTCTCCCAAATAGGAGAACGAATAAATAGCGAGATGGCGAAACTCAGAGCTATGTGATGAGATGACGGATTACATAGAACTCCTAAAAATTGAAGCGTACGCGAAACTAAAGTGGCTTAATTTTGAAATAAAGAGGATGTCTAAATACGAAATTGATCACCCTTCGGTGTTACTCGATCTTTTAAATACGAGGGATAAAATTGATAGATTTATTCAACTTGCTGAAATAAATGCAACCTTACCAAAAAGTGGCATCACAAATCAATTAGTTGCAGAGTCAACCAATTTAGAAATCGCTCTTGAAAGGGCTGCCACATATATAACTACATTGCAGAGAGAAAGAGACGAGGATAGACTAATTAGATGTATGATTTTAGATGTCGTCCGAAAATCCGGGATATCAACTGAAGATATCCTAGTAAGTCTCAACTCACAGTTTTCAACCATATTTTATCCTCCGGCGCCTCTTATTACAGGTTATCCTTGGACAGCGTTCACCTTCACGGACAGTGCTGCATTCTTTCATGAAATTGGACATATTGTGTTTTTTAAATACCCAGGCATCGATTACCAAATGATTGAAGTCGTAGAAAACTTCTTCAAGCAATATGGAAAGAAAAATTCTGGAATTAAAAAAAATAGAAATGAAGACACTAAAAAAATGACTAAACTTGGAATATTATACTGGAGTGTGCCTAGATTAAACGAATTGTTCGCAGATATTTATGCATCGTTAATTTCTGGTCCAATTTACTATGAAAATGTCATTAATATGGTCATGAAGGACCAAGGCTCTCCTTTTACCCTTGAAGAGTTGGACGAGCACCCTCCTTCAGGTGTAAGAGCACAGGTATGTGAATTGGTATGTTCTGGGCCTTGGCTTGGAAGTAGGGAGTTTATAAAGCTAAAAGATATTTTCAACAAAATTCGGTCAAATGCCAAAATACCATACGAGACTGAGACAATTTGTTCAATAAACTTATTGAAAGAACTTGTCAGTATGTCTATCCGGTTGATTTATGACAATGTTCCTGGAGCAATTAAGTTTGAACCCGCAAGTTTAGAAGAGAAAAAGTCAATGGACAAAATTCCTATCTTCGTAAAGACTCTATACAATGGTCTCAGCATTAAACTTCAGAACAAAGAAAAGTATGATCTTTGGGAGAAAAACGCTATTGCCGATATTCTACACTTCCTCAAAAACCAATAAAATTTAGTATCAATTTAAGTATTTCAGATTGAAGAGAGAAGGATTTCTTAACGGTTTTCTATCTGACGGTTGTAATGTAACATAAATTGTCGTCTCAATTATTCTTCAATTGTGTACTTAAAAACTTAATATTTAGGAAGATGTTATTGATAAGAAATGATAGAAAACTGCCCAACGCTAAAACCAAGGAAAAGGCCGCCAAAAAGGAAAAAACCTCAGAAACCGAGGCGCAGATGAAAGGTGAAATATATGGGAAATCGAATACACATCTTTCTAAAAAACCCGTTATATACCTTGATACTAACGTTATTCTTGACCACATAAGACAAAGAAATAATGATTCTGTGGTGCTAATAGAATCGATTAAAAAGAGGAAAATCAAGACTTGGACATCCTATTATACACTTTTCG
>JAJYZM010000187.1 GCA_021799935.1 bacterium
TCCGGGTAATCCCCGTTGTAATAATGAATAAAACCGGCCGAGACGTTAAAGACGGAAGCGGTTTTTAACCGGTTATTTCTTGCGCCGGCAGAATATGCTTTTCCATGCAAAACTGCAGAAAATATTAAAAAAAATATTAAAATCGATAAAATTCTGAAAACTTTCACTGGTTTTTCTTGAGGAGAATGAAAAATTCCGTATTCCCCTTTTTTCCTTTTATGCATGATTTTTTTACTCCGTCCACGGTAAGATTTAAGTTTTTTGAAAAATCTATTATATTATTTATAATTAATTCGTATAAGCCGGAATCTTTTATTACGCCTTTCTTTAAAATGCTTTTATTGTCGGTTTCGAACTGAGGCTTTATAAGCAGAAGCATTAACCCCTGTTTTTTGATAAATTTTAAAATATGAGGAAGGATTTTGGTAAGGGATATAAAAGATGCGTCGCAAACGGCAAGGTCGAGTTCCTCTCCTATATCTTCAAACGTTAAATATTTTATATTTATATTTTCCAAATTTTTAATTTTAGGATTATTTCTTAAGGAGTAATGAAGCTGGCCGTAGCCTACGTCTATACAGTAAACAAAATCTGCCCCTTCTTTTAAAAGGCAGTCGGTAAATCCCCCCGTAGAAGCGCCTATATCTATTGCTCTTTTCGATTTGACGTTAAGATTAAAATCGGCTAATGCTCCTTTTAGCTTTAATCCGCCGCGAGATACGTATGGATTTAACTCTTTTATCGTTATTACGCTCTCCCTGCTTACCGGAGTTCCCGGTTTCGTGCATACGGAACCGTTTACCGAAACCATGCCCTCCATTATCAGCGACGCCGCTTTTGTTCTAGTTAAATCGAATGCCGAAGAAGCATCAGAAAGAAGAATATCTAATCTTATTTTTTTCACAGTTTATATTAAAAAATCCGCTGACCGAATCGTATAATTTTTCCTTAGAAAATCCGGAGATTGCGAGAAGTTCGCCGCGGGAGCCGTGTTCTATATAATTATTTCCGAGAGATAAAATTTTATATTCCAAACCGGACAGACGCGTATTTCTGCTCAAGACGGTTAGAAGCTTTGCTCCGAAACCGGAAAATTCGACGTTTTCTTCTACCGTCATAATTTTTTTTGCGGTTTTTATTTTTGCGATTAATTCTTCGGAGATAGGCGATATAAATCTTGCGTCTATAAGGCCTATTTTCCGTTCTTTTTCCGCAGCGTTTTTATTTATTTCGGCCAATATATCTTTTAAAATTTCGGTATGCGGAGCTCCGATGCTTATTACGAAGTTTTGAGACGCGTCTATTAGAATCTCGAATTCTCCTTCTCTTATAAGCGGAAGGTTTTTTTCTTCGGGAATATCGAAATGCGGTATTTCTACTTTCGGATATCTTATCGCGGCAGGCCTATTATAAGAAACCGAGCTTTTAACCATGCGCATAAGTTCATATTCGTTGCGCGGAGACATAAAAATAAGGTTCGGTATAAAATTTAAAAACGATATGTCGAATATTCCCTGGTGGGTGGCGCCGTCTTCTCCGGCAATACCCGCCCTGTCTATGCAAAAAACTACCGGCAGGTTCTGGAGGCATATATCGTGAATTATTTGGTCTAAAGAACGCTGAAGAAAAGTCGAATATATAAAGACGAAAGGTTTTAATCCGTTAGCCGCCGCTCCGGCGGCAAAGGTCGCCGCATGTTCTTCGGCTATTCCGACGTCGAAGAATCTGTCGGGAAATGCCTTGGAAAATTTGGAAAGACCTGTTCCGTCCGGCATTGCCGCCGTAACGGCTATTATTTTAGCGTTATTTTCCGCTATATTTATAAGAAAGTCCGAAGCGGTTTCGCCGTAAGAAACGTTTCCCGATTTTTTAAGCGTCAATCCGGTGTTTTTGTCGAAAGCGGAAATTCCGTGAAAAATAGAGGGGTTTTTTTCCGACGGTTCATATCCCTTTCCTTTTTTAGTAATAACGTGCAAAAGGATAGGTTTTTTTATTTTTTTTATATTTTCAAAGGAGTCTAAAAGATAGGGCATATTGTGTCCGTCTATGGGGCCTATATAAGTAAAACCGAGTTCTTCGAATATTATGCCCGGCCCGATGAGGTTTTTGAAAGATTCCTCGAATTTCGAAACGAGCCTCGCCATCTGAGAGCCGAATAAAGGGATGGAATTAAGCATTTTTTCGGCTTCTTTTCTGAGTCCCTGATAAAAATTTCCGCTCATTATTCTGTTGAGATAATTGGAAATTGCGCCGACGTTTTTCGATATGGACATTTCGTTATCGTTTAATATAACGATAACGTCTTTTTTTAGGGAACCGGCGTTATTTAAACCTTCAAGCGCCAAACCGTTCGATATGGACGCGTCTCCTATAACGGCTATAATCCTGCCGTCTCCTTTAACTCCGGTTTCGCCGTTTAGATCCTTTGCGGCGCTCATACCGAGCGCGGCCGAGATAGACGTTCCGGCATGTCCGGTTCCGAAGAAATCGTATCTGCTTTCGGCGATGGACGGAAAACCCGATATGCCGTGTAATTTTCTAATGGTATGGAATCTATCTTTTCTTCCGGTAAGTATTTTATAGGGATATGACTGATGTCCGACGTCCCATATTATTTTATCGGCGTTTTCTATATCGAAAGATTTTAAAATTGCAATCGTCAGTTCGACGACGCCCAGACTGGAAGCGATATGTCCGCCGTTTTTAGAGCAGACGGATATAATTTCCTCCCTAAGTTCTGCCGCAAGCGTTTCCAACTCTTCGGGCAGCAACGTTTTAAGGTCGTTCGGATTTTTTATTTTTTCTAAGAACATTATAGGTATTTATATTTCTAATTTATCCTGTCCGTAAGATATTTTATTAATTCTATGAACATAGCGGTTTCCGCGCCGGTTTTTTCTAAGTGCGCCATTGCTTTTTTATTGTATTCTTCAATTAATTTGCGGGTACTTTCAAGCCCTATATTTTCAGCCATAGTTGGCTTATTGTTTATTCGGTCTATGCCGGCCGTTTTTCCTAAAATTTCTTTATTTCCGGTAATTCCGAGAACATCGTCGACGGCTTGGAAAGCCAGTCCTATATAGTCGCCGAATTTTCTGAATTCCGATACCGCCGTTTCGTCTTTGCCGGATAATATAGCCCCTACGGCGCAAGCCGAACCGATAAGGCTAGCCGTTTTTTTTTCGTTTATATATTCAATTTTTTCGAAATCTAAATGCTCGCCGAAAGAATTGACGTCTTGAAACTGTCCTTCTACAAGTCCGCCGGCTCCGGCGGCGCAGGAAAGCTCCCTTACCGCTTCTATAATTTTTGCCGGATCGAATTCCCCGATATAATCTTTGTCCGAAAGCATAACGAAAGCTTCGGATAGAAGCGCGTCTCCGGCAAGTATCGCCGTAGCCTCTCCGAATACTATGTGGCTTGTAGGCTTTCCCCTTCTCAAATCGTCGTTGTCCATCGAAGGAAGGTCGTCGTGTATTAAAGAATAGGAGTGTATAAGTTCAAGCGAAGAAGCGAAAGGCAGCAGTTTTTTTTTATCGGAAAAACCCAAACTTTCGGCGGCAAGCAAAAGAATTATTGGCCTTATTCTTTTGCCGGGCATGGTCAGGGTGTAAAGCATAGCGTCCGCAAGAGAAAATTTATTATGCGGAAATTTTTTATCGTAATGTTTTTTGATAAAATGGGCTTTTATGAACTCGTCGATTAGTTTTTTGCCGGTTTCGATATAAAGCGCAAAGTCGTTCATATATTTAGAGGCTCGGTATTTAAAGAAGGCCG
>JAJYZM010000188.1 GCA_021799935.1 bacterium
ATATCATGCCTCTAAAAGAAGAAAACGATTTTCTGCCGGATTTTTCCTTAATACCGGAAGATATTTTAAAGAAAGCGAAGCTTATGTTTTTAAATTATCCCAATAATCCTACTTCTGCAAGGGCGGACAGGCATTTTTTCAACGAGGCCGTTAAATTTGCAAAGAAAAACGAAATTATAGTCGCTCACGATTTTGCTTACTCCGAAGTCTATACAGGCGAAAAAGGAAACGATTCTTTTTTAGAAGCTAACGGGGCAAAAGAAATCGGAATAGAATTCCATTCCCTTTCCAAAACTTTCAATATGACTGGTTTCAGGATAGGGTTCGCCGCCGGCAACGAAGAAGTCGTAAAAGGGCTCGGAGCCGTTAAAACCAATCTGGATTCCGGCGTGTTTCAGGCTATTCAGCTTGCGGGAGCTTACGGGCTCGATAACGAACTTAAAGCCGTTGAAGATAACAATAAAATTTATAAAAAAAGGCGCGCATTATTAGTAGATGGATTAGAGAAATTGGGCTATAAAGTCTATAAATCGGATTCCACGTTTTACGTTTGGACGCATGTTCCGAAAGCAAATATGAAGTCTAAGGAGTTTGCAGTATCACTGTTAAACGAAACCGGCATTATCGTAACGCCGGGTTCGGGATTCGGCGAATACGGCGAAGGATATATAAGATTCTCTCTGACGATAAGCGAAAACCGCATTAAAGAAGCTTTAGTCCGCATGGGCGTATGAAATGCGGCGATATGGATATTGACTGCAAACCGAAGTCCCGCAAAGGCGGCTGCATTCCCGATATCTATATATGCCTGGGGCTGGGAAGCAATATCGGAAATACCGAAGATAATCTTCTGAAAGCTTTAAATTTAATTAAAAGCGCGGCTTCAGTTCCCCGTAGCCCTATAACGGGCGCGGTTATGTCCGGCATTTCTTCGGCATATTTATCTTCGCCCGTCGGAAATGCCGGCCAGCCTTATTTTTTAAATTGCGCTGTTATGCTCGAAATGCCCGGAGACACGCAAGATTATGCGGCTTTCGGCAGAAAACTTCTTTACTTTTTGAAAGGTATAGAAAAAATTATGGGCAGGAAAAGCGAAAGCAAAAGATATATGCCTAGAGTTATAGATATAGATATACTTTTCGTTTACGATAAATCTACAAAAAATTTCATAACGCTGGATATGCCGGAATTAAAACTGCCGCATCCGGAGATTTTTAACCGCAGGTTCGTTCTCGAGCCTATTCTGGATATTTCGGATATGCATTGCGGACTAAAAAAACCTTTCGACAAAGAAAGCATAAAAAAAGCCCTTGCAATATTGGAAAATTCCGATGCAGGGGCCTCGCAGAAAATATCTTATTACGGCAAGTTCGACGAAAAATTGACTCGAATACTACGCTAACGGGCGACGAGCTTCTCCTCGCAGAGGACTTTATGCGGAAGCTCTTCGTCGTAAATAGATATAAGCCCTCTTTTTATTTCCATAATCTGCGGTTCCAAAGACCCGAACCTTTCTACTAAAAACTCGGCCGCTTCCTGAGGTTTTATTATATCTCCGCACGTAAAAATATCTACCGCCGCATAATCGTATTCCGGCCATGTGTGTATAGAAAGATGCGATTCCGCAATTATCACCATTCCGCTGATTCCGAACGGATTAAATTCGTGAAATTTATGTTCTACTATGGTCGCTTTCGCTTCCGCCGCCGCATCGAGCATTGCGGTTTCGACGAAATCGAGGTCGGCCAAAATATTTTTTTTGCATTTTTTTAACTCTAAAAGTAAATGCGTTCCTAAAGAATTCATTTTACCCTTACCTCCTCAGAAGATTATAAATCTTCTTAATAAATTTTAATAAAAAAACACGATTTTTTATTATATGTTATTTAGTGAAAAATGCAAGAAAAATTTTATAAAATTTTAATAAAATATCGCCTAAAAAATATATTGACTTAAAGTTTATTATATTATATATATATTATAAGTTCAGTAAATAAATTTAATTTTTTTTTTAATTTCAAGGGGGTAGAATTATTATGAAAAAAAGCATTCCGGCTTTATTCATTGCCGTAGCTTTAATTTTTAGCGCTACTACGGTTTTTGCCGCATCGGGCTCATCGATTTTCAATTCCGAAGGCTGTATCGCCTGCCACAGTATTAACGGTCAGGGCGGCTCGGTAGGTCCGGATTTATCTCATGTAGGCAGTAGAAGAAGCCTTTCCTGGCTTAAAACCCAGATAACAAATCCCGGCGCCCATTTTGCCGCCGGAACCACCGCAAACATCAACGGCCAGTCCTATCAGGCTATTATGCCGGGACACAGACACATGGCGGCGTCAAAACTTAACGCTTTAGCCTCTTATCTCGAATCTTTAAAATAGTATAAAACATAAATAACTTTCCGAATTATTTGCGCCCCGTGCAACTCTTTAGTTTTCTAACGGGCTGTACGGGGCATATTAAAGCATTTGAAACCCCATTTTTTAACCGGTATTCAGAAATATTAACCGCAATATCGTTTTTATTATTATTTTTTATCGTTTCATTATGTTGCATAATAAATATTTCTTTATATCGACATTAAAAAAGGGGAGGTGAATCGAATGATTTTAAAAATCGGCAAGTTATTTATCGCGGCGTTAATTTTTACCGGAATATCGACAATAAGCGTTTCAGCTTTTGCCGCGTCCGGAGCGTCTCTTTTCGGTTCGGAAGGCTGTATCGCCTGCCATACCATTAACGGAAACGGCGGCCACGTCGGTCCGAATCTTTCACACATAGGTTCGCAGAGAAGCCTGTCCTGGCTCAAGACGCAGATAGTAACTCCCGGCGCGCATTTTAAGTCCGGAACTTTTGCTACTCTTAACGGAAAGTCCTACATGGTTATTATGCCCAACCATAAAAGCATGCCCGCTTCGAAGGTCAGTGCTATTGCGGAGTATCTCGAATCTTTGAAGTAATATGCCGCATAATATTGCCGCATTTTTTTACGTAAAGATTAAAATTAAAACCTCTGCCGCCGAGAAGGCGGGCGGAGGTTTTTTCTTGACGGTTATTCTAGTAAATTGATATAATTAAAATTAATTAACCTCTTTTTTTAAATATGGAACTTGAATTAACCGACAAGAAAATATTAAATATTCTGCAGACGGATTTTCCTATTTCCGTCCGCCCGTTTTTAAGCATCGCTAATCTTACCGGCATATCCGAAGAAGAGGTTTTAGGCAGGATATTAAATTTAAAAAATAATAAAATTATCAGGCAGATAAGCGCTATATTCGATTCCCACAATATAGGATATAAAAGCACCCTGGCGGCTTTTAAAGTCGATAGCGGACTTGTGGATTCCGCCGCGGATGCCATAAATTCGCATAGCGGCGTCAGCCATAATTATTTGAGAAACAACGAATACAATATATGGTTCACTATTACCCTGCCGTCCGAATATTCTCTCGAAGACGAAATTAAACTGCTGAGCGAAAAGTCCGGCGCGTCCGATTATTTAATACTGCCTACGCTGAAACTTTTCAAAATAGGCGTTAATTTCGATATGACCGGCGAAGAACCGTCTTCTTTTAAATTTTTTTCGCATGACGATTTTAAATCCGATTCCGAGATAAAAATTACCGATTTTGAAAAGTCCTGTATTAGGGAGCTTCAAAAAGACCTTGAAATTACCCCGGAACCCTTTAAAAATTTATCGGCAAATTTAGGAATTTCCCAGGAAAAATTATTGGAAACGATAAAAAATTTTTTAAGCGATAAGAAGATGCGCA
>JAJYZM010000189.1 GCA_021799935.1 bacterium
CCCATTTATTCACTTTCTGTGGAAGTTTTTTTCTTCATTGTTATCAATTTTTCCTTTTCTTTCAATACATTCTTTTTCAGAGTGTCTATTGCCTCTTTGAGTGTTCTTTCAAGCATAAAATCGGTAATATGCGCAGACAGTATTCCCTCTTTTTTTATGGCGACCTTGATTTTTATGTCATACAATTTTCCCTTCACTTTTTTCAGATGCAACATTAGATAATCTACTTTTTGCGCTCTGGTTTTTTCTATGGTAGATACAAAATCCTTTAATTCCTCCTTTATTTCGGGCTCAAATTCCCTTGTGTCCTTATCAAAACCTGTAAGAAATATCCTGTTCTCCTCTATTTTCATTCTCGCAATGAGATTTTCCAGTATATCTGATACAGTGAGTATACCAACAGGCTTTTGTTTCTTATCAACTACTATCAAGGAAGAGATATTATTGTTTGCAAGTTCCCTGGCCGCATTTGTAAGCTCATCCTCAGAATCGATCGTTTTGGGGTTCTTTTCTATTATTTCAGATATGCTTATCCCGCTGGGATTATACGACTTTGTTTCAAATTCCGGCAAACGCTCATTGATATCCGAATATCTCTGTATTAAACCAAAATATGTGAGCATGCCCTGCAGAGTTTTGCCGTCCATTACAAGAATCCTGTTTATTCTTTTCTCTTCCATAGCTGCCATAGCTTGGGATAATGATGCATTTTTATCTATGGCAATGACCGGGCTAGACATTATTTCGTTTACTTTGATTCCTTCTAGCATTTTAAATGACAGAAGCATCTTTAAAAGGGTATTTCTGTCAAGTACGCCTATTATCTTTTTATTGTCTGAAAATGGCAGCGCTTTAATCCTCGAAGAGTAAAAATAGGATATAAGCTCGTTAATCGTAGTTTTTCGCACTGCCGGATCCACCTTTGTGGTATACTTTTCCACAGTCTGATTTTTCTGAAACTTTAACTCCGCTCCTGATTTAGATATGCTCCTCGAATCAAATATTCCATAATACTCCTTGCCATTATTAACTATCAATGCAGGGTATTTTTCCAACATCTGTATCGCTTTTGATATATGCGTTCTTGCATCCACTGATTCGGTTTTTGTAATAAGTTCTAATGGTATATTATCCTTTTCTTGGTTTATAAGGTCATCATACACTTTAACACCATATAAATTGATTACCTTTATATTTATTTATATCTTATCTTTATTATATCTTATCTTTAGCGAGATTTTATTTACTTTATTGCAAAATCCTATTCTGTACGCCAGGATGGCAGATTGGCTATGCGGCCGCCTGCAGAGCGGCATAGGAGGGCTCGATTCCCTCTCCTGGCTATTCCTTTTCTAATTTTATAGATTCAAAACTGTGGGTTGTACCATATAATTTTTAGGCAATTTTTTATCCCTATTCCTTATCCCGATAGTTAAGATTAAATAACTAGATATGCGATATCAGTATAGTGGTGCGTGGATGGCTTACCGTTAATTCGGAGGAAGCTCTCCCCACACAGAACATGAAAGGTTTAATTCCTATAACCGAAACAGAAACGATACCGATATGGCTTATTGCAATGACACGACGAGCCTGCCAGTTCGGATGAAACGCGTCGGTGAAACATGTGATGAGTGTGCAAGGCATACGCCGCTTAGTCAAATGCCATCTAAAACAAAAGGGAGGCTACGGCGCACCACGGCTATCTTTTAGCACAAAACTTTCTTATAACTTTTTAATATAATTTATATAATTTAAAGGGGTTGAAATGGATAAAGATAGTTTTAAGTTTGCGCAGAATCCTACAGATATTGCTGCCGCAATAAAAGAATCAATTGATAAGAATAGAGGGAGTTTAGAACAATTTATAGAGAAACATTCTGTTGATAATAAAATAAACAACAATCCATCGCAGCAATCTTCGACTGATGAGAACACAGATTTGAAAATAGAATTGCCTACCTCTAAAAACTTTTTTGGTGATAAGAAACCCTTTGAGCAGATATTGCGCGGAATTATTTCGCTTCCGATAAAAAATAGGACCGGAATTTATGAAAAAATAGGGATATTGAAAGAAAGACTTTTAGAAAAATTTGTAGAAAGGGAGGTTGAGACACTCGGTATATTGAGCGGATTGTTCGCAAATGAACCTGTGATAATGATAGGTCCATACGGCACGGCAAAAACAAATCTTATAGAGGCGATGGCTGGACTTTCTTCTGCAAAATATTTTTATTATCTGCTTAATCCGTACACCGAACCGGATGCATTGCTTGGCCCTATAGATATAAAAGCGTATAAAAGGCGTGGAGAATTCAAAAGATCTACAAAAGGCGGTGTCCAGGAAGGTGAAATACTTTTTATGGACGAACCGTTCAAAGCATCAAATGCGATAAGGAATATCCTTCTGGATATTATGCTTAATAACAGGTATAAAAATGGAAATGAGGATATTGCTTTACCTAGAGTCGGGATTTATTTTGCCGCAAATGAGATACCGGAAGAGCAAGACGATGCCGCATTTTATGACAGACTTACATTAAAAGTTTTTGTAGATTATATAAGTAGGAAGGGATGGGCGGAGCTTTTGTTAAGGAAGGGGCAACTTGATGAGGACGCTTTTAAAGAACAAAACTCGGTTATCTCGACCGAGGATATAAGAAAAATTCAGAAGGAGGTAAGGCATCGCTACAATGAAGTTTACAAGAATGTCAATTTAATAGGAAAGTATATTGATGTACAGAGTTCTTTGGCTGACGATAATGAAAATAATAACAATGAACACAGACTTTCGGACAGGATGAGAAAAAAGATTTTAAAAATAGCCGCAAGCGTTTCGGTAATATTCGGCGATGAAGAGATAAAAGAGGAACATCTTGCAGTAGCATTGCATTTTTGCGTACCGAAAAAGAAAGAGCATGTGGAAATTGTTGACAATATCATATTGAACCATGAATTAAGTCCGACGTATAGCGGTTTGCATAAGCTTGGCGTAGTTGCGACTGAATTGTACAATTATTATACGGAAGTGAAAAAGTCAGAGGGCATTGATACAAGCAACTTTTCTGAAAAAGTGGAAAAATTAGATGAACTTATACAAAAAACTGAAGAAGTGTGCAAGGCATACCATGAAAATTTGATTTTGTCAGTGTATGAAAACGAAGTCGCCAACCTTGTACATAATGTACAAAAATACAGAGAGAGGATTATGGGCAAATCGGCGGACAAAGATCATAATAAGACCTGATGCGAAAATTTTATGAATAGTTGGGAGGATGGTTGTTAAAAATAATCTTGAGAATATAAAGGAGATAGATGTCGTGTATAAGTTCGACGAAGAAAGGATTTCATCTTATTTTAACAACGAAGCAAAAGCCATATTTAAATCATTGAATGAAATGAGAATGGCGGCGGCGGATATTTTCTTTTCTTTTTATACTGTTATGCCCACACTAATAGAAAAGAATGATAATGCTATATCCGAATCAATAAGGAAAATGATGAAAAGGTATATGGAAACCGAAGAGTTCAGAAAAATAAGAGAAATAACCGAACTAAATGATATCAAATCAATAGAGCATACAAGAAGTATAATGGGTGAATTGCTTGATAACATTACAAAATCTCTAAAAGATAAACAGAGAAATGAAATGCGGCCTTATATGAGAGATACAGATGGTGATACACAAAAAACGCTTGAAGACGCGGCGGCAGGGAATAAAGAAGCATTAAATGAACTGGAAAATTCGCTTAG
>JAJYZM010000190.1 GCA_021799935.1 bacterium
TTCTTTCATGCCGGAACTTTCGAGCTGAAATACCCCCGTAGTATCTCCGGCGGCTAAAAGTTTAAACGTCGCCCTGTCGTTCAAATCTATATCGTATATGTTAAAATTAGCGCTTTGCCCCCTCGAATAGTTTATAAGGGCGATAGCCTCGTTCATTACCGTAAGAGTTTTTAATCCGAGAAAGTCGAACTTGATAAATCCCAATTTTTCTAAATCCGTTCCGGTGTATTGAGTGGTAATAACATCCGTTTCTTTCGTTCCTTTATACAAAGGCATATGGTTATGGATGGGTTCGTTCGATATAACCACTCCTGCGGCGTGGGTGCTTGCATGCCTTGCAAGGCCTTCGAGCCTTTTTGCTATTTCTATAAGTTTTTTTACCTTAGGGTTAGTTTCGATTAAACTCCGAAGCTTAGGCTCTTCTTTTACGGCGGCCTCAAGGGTTATGCCAAGGGTGTTTGGAACCAGTTTGGCTATTTTATCGACTTCTGCGTAAGGCATATTTAAAGCTCTTCCCGTATCCCTTATTACGGCTTTTGCAAGCATGGTTCCGAAAGTTATTATCTGGGAAACCTGTTCTTCGCCGTACTTGTCCGAAACGTATTTAATAACCTCGTCCCTGCCGTTTATGCAGAAATCGGAGTCTATATCGGGCATGCTTATTCTTTCGGGATTAAGAAACCTTTCGAACATCAGGTCGTATTTAATAGGGTCTATTTCGGTAATTTTTAGGCAATAGGCGGCAAGACTTCCTGCGGCTGAGCCCCTGCCCGGCCCTACCGGAATATTATGCTCTTTCGCGTATTTGATAAAATCCGACACTATTAAAAAATATCCCGCAAAATTAGATTTTTTAATGACTTCTATCTCCATATCCAGCCTTGCCGCGTATCCTTCAGGTTTTTTAGCGTAAGATTCGGCGGCGGCTTTCGTAGGATTTTTTATAAAAACTTCTTCGAAACCTTTCCTTGTTTCGTTTTCAAAAAAATCGGCGACGGAAGTTTCGGAGCCTTGAACGTAATTTTTATTTTCTTTATCCTTAAACTGGGGAAAATGATGTCCTTCTTTAAGTTTAAAAGAAAAATTGCATTTATCGGCTATCATTTTTGTGTTTGAAATTACTTCGGGGGGATATCCGCCGAAAATTTCCTTCATTTCTTCCTGCGACCTGAAGTAAAGGTCTTTCGTCGAAAATTTCATTCTGTCCTTATCTTCAACAGTTTTGCCGGTCTGGATGCACAACAGGACGTCGTGGGCTTCATAGTCCTCTTTGAGAAGATAATGGCAGTCGTTTGTAGCTACCAGAGGCACGCCGTATTTTTTAGACAAATCCAGTAGTCCTTTATTTGCCGTTATTTGCTCTTCCATGCCCTGAACCTGCATTTCCAGATAGAAATCGTCTTTAAAAAGCTCTAAATAATATTTAAGGCTTTCTTCCGCCGCATCGTACTTTCCCTGGACTATGTTATAGGGAATTTCCCCTTTTATGCATGCGGACAGGGCGATTAAGCCTTTATGGTTATCTTTGAGGATATTTTTGTCTATTCTGGGTTTGTAATAAAACCCGTCGATATAAGATTTAGATACTAATTTGGACAGGTTCCGGTAACCTTCGTCGTCTTTGGCAAGCAGTATAAGATGATAATAATATTTTTCGCTAGAGTTCTTAAGTTTCATATCGGACTTCGAAACATACATTTCACAGCCTATTATAGGCTTTATCTTTTTTTTGACGGCTTTCTCGTAAAATTCTATGGCTCCGAACATATTGCCGTGGTCGGTTATCGCGACGGAAGGCATGCCGAATTCGATAGCCTTGTTTATTATATCGTCGATTTTAATCGCCCCGTCTAAAAGACTGTAATGCGAATGCAGGTGCAGGTGGACGAACTCGTTCATAATTTTACTCCCATATTTCTAAAAATGCCGCGCTAACTCAATGGCTCTGGATTCCCGCTTTCGCGGGAATGACAACCTGAAAATTATTGTGTTCTTGTTATGTTAATTACTGAAATCTTACTATCGTCATTCCCGCGAAAGCGGGAATGACAACCTGAAAATTATTGTGTTCTTGTTATGTTAATTACTGAAATCTTACTATCGTCATTCCCGCGAAAGCGGGAATCCAGCAAATAAATTCATAAAGCAAATTAGATTACTCCCATTCTATCGTCGAAGGCGGTTTTGAAGTGATATCGTAAACCACCCTGTTTATTCCTTTTATTTCCGAAATTATTCTGGAAGAACATATTCTTAATATATCGTAATCTAGTTTTGCAAAATCCGCGGTCATCCCGTCCGCCGAAGTCACCGCGCGGAGAGCTATAACCGACTCGTAGCTTCTTTTGTCTCCCATAACGCCGACGGTCTTAACGGGAACAAGCACCGGGAAAGACTGCCATACTTTGTCGTATAATCCGGCTTTTTTTATCTCTTCCGTTACAATCGTGTCGGCTTTTCTTAAAACGTCGAGCCGCCGTTTATCGACCTCGCCTATTATCCTTATGGCCAATCCGGGACCGGGAAACGGCTGCCTGTTTATTATTTCGCCGGGTATCCCGATATTTTTTCCTATTATGCGCACCTCGTCTTTAAATAATTCCCTCAGCGGCTCTATTAATTTTAAATTTAATTTCTTAGGAAGACCTCCTACGTTATGATGGCTTTTGATGATGCTTGAGGCTCCGAATACTTTTACCGATTCGATGACATCCGGATAAAGAGTTCCTTGAACGAGAAAATTTACCCCTTTTATTTTTTCGGCTTCTTTTTCGAATATTTTTATAAAAAGCTTTCCTATAATTTTACGTTTTCTTTCCGGGTCGGAAACGCCTTTCAATTCTTTTAAAAACAAACCGGAAGCGTTTACGAGCTTAACGTTCAGGCTTAGGTTGTCCCTGTAATATTTCATAACGGATTTTGCCTCCGTTTCCCTCAGCAGGCCGTTATCTACGAATATGCATTTGAGCCTGTCTTTGACGGCTAAATTAGTAAGAACGGCCGCAACCGTGGAATCCACTCCGCCGGATAAAGCGCATATGGCCGTCTTGCCGCCGATATTTTCTCCTATCTCCGCTACTTTTCCGGATATAAAGTCTTCTAACTCCCAGTCTCCTTTTACTTTTGCTATATCGAATAAAAAATTATTCAATATAGCCGTTCCGCAGGCGGTATGGATGACTTCGGGGTGAAATTGGAGGCCGTACATTTTCTTCGCGCTGTTCTCGAAAGCGGCGGTATCACATGTCCCGGTCTGCGCCGTTACCGCAAAACCGTTTGGTATTTTAACTATAACGTCGCCGTGGCTCATCCATACGCGGCTGGATTTTCCGCATCCGTCAAAAAGCCTGCTTTCTTTAATAATTTTAAGTTCTGAGTGTCCGTATTCGCGGTTTTTTGCGGGTATCACTTCTCCTCCTAGAAGATGCGCCATAATCTGCATGCCGTAGCATATGCCGAGAAAAGGAACTTCGAGCTTGAATATTTCCTTAGATATAAAGGGAGCGCCTTTATCGTAAACCGAAGAAGGCCCGCCGGAGAGTATAATTCCGTCGGCGTTAAAATCTTTTATTTTATCGAGCGGAGAATTAAAGGGATATATCTCGCAATAAACCTTGCTTTCCCTTATCTTTCTGGCAATAAGCTGGGTATATTGCGAGCCGAAATCTATTATCAGTATTTTAGAACGGCTTTTTTTCATTCAATCAGTCAAGCCTGTAATTAGGCGCCTCCCTTGTTATAATTAC
>JAJYZM010000191.1 GCA_021799935.1 bacterium
GCTAGAGAACGAAATAGAAAGAGCGGTCGCGTTAAATATTTCCGGCAGGATTGCTCTTGGAGATTTGTCGGATAATATAAGAAAATACAGCCCGTTTAGCGATAAAGCGGCGGAAGACGAACAAACCGCGAGCATCGAAGAAAACGAAACTGTTTTAATCAGGAAAGCCCTCGAAAAATGCCGCTGGAATAAATCAGCCGCCTCGAAAATGTTGGGAATAACGAGGGAAGGTTTGAGGAAAAAGATGATAAGGCTGGGAATATGAACGCTAAAAATAATATAGAAAAAGAATCGGCCGGTATTTCTGCATATATAAAAAGGGTTTTAAACCATGAATTCGATTCATTGTCAGAAATTTCCGGCATTACGAATTCCGAGCTTGCCGAATCTATTATGTCGCTTGCTTCCGAATACAGAAATTCGCTCATAAGAACCGAAGATTACGTCAGAAGTCTTGCAGAAGAAAAAAATAAAGTATCGCAGGCGCAAAAAATTTACGGCGCTATGCTCAACAATTCTTCAGTCGGCATTACGCTTGTTAGGGAAAGGCGTTTTGTTCTGGTCAATAAAAAAACTGCCGAAATGTTCGGATACGATTCGCCCGAAGAAATAATCGGAAAATTATCGAGAATTTGCTACCGTTCCGACCGCGATTTTCAGGAAATAGGCAGGAGCGCATACTCGACGGTAAGAGCCGGGCTTGAATACAGGGTGGAATATATTGCCAAAAGAAAAGACGGTTCGGAGTTCTGGTGCCTTCTGACCGGAAAATCGGTCAGTCCGGGCGAAGTAGATAACGCCGATTCCGTCTGGATATTTCAGGACATAGACGAAAGAAAAAGACAGGAAAGCCAGTCTTCGGTTATTGTTTCAAGCTTAACGGACGCTCTTTTCGTCGTGAACGTGCATAAAAAAATATCGTCGTATAATTTTGCTTTTTTATCCATGTTCGGTTTTAACGAAAAAGAACTCGGAGGCGACTTGTCTTTTCTTTTCGACGAAAAAATGAATGAGCTGGTAAATAAAGTATTTTTGAACAGGGATATAAACAAAAAAAACATTTATACCGAGGAAATTGAGCTTAGCGGAAACAGAATATGCAAGGCTACCGCGACTTCGATGTATCTGGATATCGAAAACAGCCTTTCGAAAGACGATTATGCAGCCGACGCTTTTATGGGCGTCGTCGTTACCTTGAGGGACATCACGAAAGAAAAAGAAGTCGATATGATGAAGACCGATTTCATATCCACGGTATCCCACGAATTAAGGACGCCGCTTACCTCCATACTCGGCTTTGCGAACATCATAAGCAGGAAATTTAAAGAATCCGTATATCCCGTCCTTAACTTAGAAGATAAAAAAATCAAGAAAACCGCAGACCAGATTGAAAGCAACTTAGGCATAATAATATCCGAAGGCCAAAGGCTTACTTCCCTCATAAACGACGTATTAGACATAGCCAAAATGGAAGCCGGCAAAATAGAATGGAAAGACGAACGCTTTACCGCACGGTATGCTATAGAGCATGCCGTATCTGCAACATCTTCGCTTTTTCAGGAAAAAAAGCTCGGCATAGTAACGGACATAGAAGACGGCCTTCCCGATATATTAGCCGACAAGGACAGATTTATCCAGGTTATTATAAATCTTTTATCTAACGCCGTAAAGTTTACTTCCTACGGAGATGTAACCGTAAGCGCAAAATCTTTTCGGGATTCCGTACTCATAAGCGTTTCGGATAAAGGCACCGGCATAAGCAAAGAAAATCTTACCAAGATATTCGAAAAGTTCAAGCAGGTAGGCGACACCCTTACCGACAAGCCTAAAGGCACGGGGCTCGGACTTCCAATATGCAAACAGATAGTAGAGCATTACGGAGGGAAAATATGGGCGGAAAGTAACGAAGGTAAAGGAAGCACGTTTTATTTTACCGCTCCGCTCTATGCCGAAAAAGCCGGCGCAGCGCATGTAAAAGATTTCATAGAACAGCTTAAGAACTCCGCTCCTCCGGCATTAAACTACGGCGGAGCTTCCAAAAACATATTGATAGTTGACGACGACGCAAGCATCAGAAGGCTTTTGAAGCAGGAACTCGAATACTCAGGCTATATTACGGACGAAGCCGCCGAAGGATTAGAGGCCTTAAATAAAATAAAGCATAAAAAATACGACCTTATTATCTTGGACGTTATGATGCCGGGTTTAAGCGGATTCGACGTAGCAAGGGTTTTAAAAAACAATCCCGATACCATGGATATTCCAATCATAATTTTATCAGTAGTCGAAGACAAAGAAACGGGATTTAAAATAGGCGTGGAAAGGTATCTAATTAAAGGGGTGGAATACCCGCAGTTGCTGAACGAGGTTGACGGGCTTTTGAATAAGGGCGTTTCTAAATAGTCTCCCGCATTTATTTTAGCTTGACATAAGCTGTCGTATATTTTATATTATAAAAATAAAATTATTTAAGGAGAAGTAATGCCCAAAGTTCTTATCGCCGACGACGAACCTCATATAAGGCTGCTTTTGGAACAGACGCTTGAAGACCTGGAAGACGAGGGGTTAGAGATTTTTATCGCCGAAAACGGCGCGGAAGCCCTCAATTCTATTAAGGAAAACAAGCCGGACATGGTTTTTCTCGACGTAATGATGCCTAAAATGAACGGCTTCGAAGTATGTTCGGAAGTAAAAAACAACCTAAAAATCTCCGATATATATATAGTTCTTCTTACCGCAAAAGGACAGGAAATAGATAAATTAAAAGGAATGGAATCCGGAGCCGATATGTATATGACAAAACCTTTTAATCCCGACGACATAATAAAGAAAGTCCGCGAAATTTTATAAATATTTATCCCGTTCTGCCAATTTAGTTCTCGTTCTGCCAACTTTGTTGCATTATTGACAGCCTGTTTACAAAAGAATAGCCGTAATTACCTTGTTTTTTATAATGGCACGTAAATTGCTTATATCTTAATTAAGATTAAATAATTTACAGGAGCTTTTATAATGAATAAACAGACTGTTTCCGCTTTAAATCATGCCTCAGACATGTCGAACGCTAACGGCGTCCTGCAGACTCTTTTAGAAAATCCCCTTGTAGGAATAATTTTAGTCAGGCACAGAAAAATAGTCCATGTCAATAAAAAAATGGCCGAAATTTCAGGATACAGTTCCGATGAATTAATAGGAAGTTCTACGAGAATACTTTACCGTTCGGATGAAGATTTCAACGAAATAGGAAGAATTATATATTCCGACCTCGCCAAAGGCAGAGAAGCAAGGTTTGAGATGCTTGCCAAAAGAAAAGACGGTTCGGAGTCCTGGTGCCTTCTGTCCGGAAAATCCGTAAATCCGGAAGAGACGGACAACTCGGATTCGGTCTGGATATTTCAGGACATAGACGAAATGAAAAGACAGAAGGAGATGCTCGAATCCAATACTTATAGGGCTATTTTGGATAATTCGCTGGTCGGAATAGTGCTTTTGCAGAAAAGGCATATAGTCTCGGCAAATAAAAAAATGGCTGAATTGTTCGGATACGATGCGCCGGAAGAAATGCTCGGCTATACGACTAGAATACTTTACCGCTCGGAAGCCGATTTTGAAGAAGTAGGCAGAATAGTATATTCGGACCTTGCCAAAGGAAAAGAAGCAAAACTGGAACTTATAGGAAAAAGAAAAGACGGCTCGGAATTC
>JAJYZM010000192.1 GCA_021799935.1 bacterium
CTATTTTTAAAGCTTTTATATTATGTCTGCTCTTAACCATTTTCTTATTTCCGTAATTTTTTCAATATTTTCGTTAGTGAATTCTTTATCGCATTTTTCGTAGAATTTTTTTTTAAAATCATCATATCGGGCTTTAATATTAAATGTATTAAAATTTTTTAACATTACTTTTTGTTCGTCGGTTAATTCTATGTTGGATTTATCGGCAAGTTTCAGCAGATCGTGGATTTTAGGAACATTTATTTCAACATTTTTTACATAATAGGCTTTTAATAATTTTTCAATTACAAGATGTCCGAAAAATAACGCATATGAATACTTTTTTAAATTAAACAAATCAATCATAACTTCAAAATCTTCATCGGAGGATTTAATCCAGTATTGTATTATTTCGTCCTTTTTCATATAGCTTTTAAATATATAAAATTTTAAAAATTATAATCATATTTATATCTATTTTATCATATTTTTAATAATAGTTCCTTAACTCACCGTTAGAAACTTCACAATTTAATTTTAAATAGTTTTTATCGTTTTTTATTATTTTTAGTGATTAATTATAGATTAATTTTCTATTTTTAGCAAAAACCGGTTATCATTTTCAGTTTTTTCGGATAGTCATCAGAATTTTTTATACCAAAAAAAGCAAAATTGCAAAAAAGAGGATTTTTTAAACAGGTCTCTCCCGTTAATATAAATAACGCAGGTAATCTTTTATATAAAAACTGCCGTTTAATAATCACGTCAGGCATTTAGCTCTCCATTTAAGTATTCTTTTAAATGTTTTATTATCCGTAGAAAGACTTAAAATCAATCTGCCGGAGTGGGTTACTATCTTAGCCGGTATAGTAAGGAGCCATCTTACCGTCCTTGCCGTTAATCTTTTAATGGAGAGCTTCTGTTTAAAGGCCATCATTATATTGTAGGCAAGGACTACGACGGAAGCCCAAAGACCATTTGCTCCGAGATAGCTGGAAGGCAGGCGGTCTAATTCAAAGTTCTGCTTTAATTCTTTTATATTATATTCGCATACGCCTCTGTTATTATACATCTCATATACGTTAATGATGTTTTTATTGGAGTTCGTTGCAATAAATCTGTAATTGCCGTAAACGTCGAACGGAAGGTCTGTTTTTAGTTTCTCTCTGGTCGTTATAATTCTAATTGGCATATCTTTCATGGAATAGACAAACTAGGATATTTCCTTTTCTTCGGTTAGCTTGGTAAACTCACAATCGTAAGCCTGCCTTTTTAAAGAACCGAACTCTTTAGCCCTTAGAAAATAGGTTATATTGTTCTTCGTGCAGTAATCAATTATTGCAAAATCGTATCCGGCAGAATCCGACCTATAAATCATTTTAATGCCGTTTTGGGATAACTTCCCGTGAATATATTTTAATTGCTCCAACAGACCGACGGAGGCGTGAACCATAAACATATTATTCCGCGCATAAAAAGGCATGCTTTTTATAAACGCGCGGAATAATATGCTTATATCATTTCTAAAATCGGAATATAAACAGTAGCCGTTTACGAAGCCTAATAAAGAACCCATACCTCTAAAGCCCTTATATGTTTTTTTGGATTCTTTCTTATTGGCTTCAATTAAAGAAACGTCCGCATCGAATATTGCTTCTTTTATATTTTTTTCTTTTAATGCCTTTATAGCTAAATCTAAGGATATATCGTCTATTATTTTTTTAGTCTTTCCGGTTGCAAAGTCTCCGTTACTTTTACCGTTTCTTAAAAACCATTCTCCGATTTTAGTGCTGTAAGGGATATTGTTAATGCCCCATATCGTTTTAACTGTTTCATCTTTCTTTAAGCGGTCTATGTTGGAATATCTTCCTTCGCCAGATAATATCAGGGAAGATAGGAATGATAATATTTTTTGAGAGGGCTTATAACCTCTGTTGCTTCCGGCTTTAGGAAGATAAGAATCTAATCTTTCTTCAATGCCTATGGATTTGATAAAATCGGCTATTAAAATACTGCCGCCGAACGATGTAATTTTTTCGTTGCCCATTTTTAATTTTAGTGATAAAATTTTCATTATAAGCCACCTTTTGGGTTATTGTTTATATTTGTCTAACACCTATATTTTACAATAACTTAAGGGTGGTTTTCAAGTTTTTAACGGTGGATTAAGGTAGTTTTAAAATATCAGGAATAATAAAAAATATCCCTAAAAATAAAAACCCTTACCTCATCCCGCAGATACAAGCGGGAGTGAGGGAATAAATAATATAGTTGACTCCTACTTCATTTTAAAACCTAAACATTAAAAACAAAAACTCCCGCCCGCGTCAAACGCAGTCGGGAGTAAAGGAATAAATAAATCTGACACCTTTAATTTAACACCTTTAATTTAAACATAAAATTATATTTTATACGGCCAATGCTTCTATAAAATCATCTTTAGAAACTCTTTTAGAAAAAGAAATTACTTCAACGGCAACAATTTTATCATTATTATCGTAATCTATAACTAATCCGGATTCGTCGATATACTCGCTGTCTTTTATAGTATTATCGGAAAATTTTATTTCTAAAATATCTCCTTCTTTATCGTAATCTATTTTTAGCATAATTCACCCCTTATATTTTTTAATTCTTCTGTCAAAAAAACAACTTACGACTAAAAAACAATTTTTATCCTCCCATTAACGCTTAAAAAACAAGCTTAAAACAGCGACTAATACTATAATCTGTCCAGGCCGGAATATAAACATCCATTTAATAAGTTCGGTTCTTGTTTTGGATATTTCTTCAGTCAGCCTTCTTTCAAAGACCGACGGCATAGGCATTTTATCTCCAAAATAATTATATCATAAACATTAATATTTTTAAATTTTCGTTTACGTTTCTCGATAGTGTAAAATATCTTGTGTAAATTTCCAATGGCAAAATAGGCGCACCTCCTATAATCCAACTCGATAGATTCTTCGCTAACGTTCTTTAAATTTCCTCAAGAGGACTCGATATCGTTAGGAACAACCAACATTATAGAAAGATTAAATAAAGAATTTAAAAGAAGAACTAAATCTATGATATGGAGTTTAGCGCTTATAAAGCCGAAGGCTTTATGCTAAACGGAATGATTAGCCGGAGAAAATAGCTCGTATAATCTGTTAGCATTTATATCTATAAAAATGGAAGCGGCTTGGACGCATAATATTGTCGGGAAGGTGCAACCTAATTTGCCTTTTTATAAAAAATTTACACAAAAAAGTTGACAGTATCGAAATATACCGCACGCTACTAATAATTTTATTATAGCATATAAAAACAATAGCCCGTCAAGTATTTTTTACATTTTTTTTTAAGAATATTATTCTATTACTGCTTCGGCCAGACTATAAAAGATTTTTTTCTTTTACCGGCGCGGTATATGCTAAAATCTTTATCGAGAGTGAAAATATCATAAATCTTGGATTCTTCGGCGAATGCGACTATGGTTGCATCGGCAAAATCCATAGGCACGTTTTTATATTTTTTTATAAGTTCCGTTTCTCTCAATAACATATTTTCAGTTTGAGATATAATGCTAAAACCGCCTTTAAAAATAAAATCTAATAATTGTATCTGAGCTTCCGCAGATACACGCTTGCCAAGAAAATAAGCCGTTTCGGTAATTACCGCTTCCGGTATAAATATTTTCCCCTCAAAGATTTAAAAAAATTAAGGCAAATAAG
>JAJYZM010000193.1 GCA_021799935.1 bacterium
AAAGCCTCGGCACACCACGGATACCAGTCAACAGGCTGGCGTACGGCGGATTTTAAATAAGAACTTTTTTCGCTTTTTAAATTATTCACGAATTATATTTCATATGTTATATATTTTATCATATGCCTCTTCCGGAGCGAGCCCTTTGTGGACGACCGCTTTCACGGCTTTAATCATATTAGCCGGTTTTTCGGATTGAAATATATTCCTGCCCATATCGACGCCCGCCGCTCCATGCTTTACGGCATTATAGGCAAGTTCAAGAGCTTCCCGTTCTCCCGTCTTTTTTCCTCCAGCAACTACGATGGGGACGGGGCAGGTTTCCACCACTCTGTCGAAATCTTCGCAATAATAGGTCTTTACGATACCCGCTCCTGTTTCCGCCGCAATTCTGACCGCTAACGACAAATAACGGACATCTCTCGTCATCTCCCTTCCCACGGCGGTTACCGCAAGCACGGGAATACCGTATTTATAACCCTTATCTACCAATTTAGACAAATTAATTATGCCCTGTTTTTCGTTTTTAGAACCGATAAAAATGGACAGGGCTACCGCAGAGACGTTCAATCTTACGGCGTCTTCCATAGAAACGGCAATGTCTTCATCGGACAGATCGTCTTTCAGGATGCTCGTTCCGCCGCTGACGCGCAAAACTATCGGAATATCTATTTTAGGGTCAATCTGGCTTCTTAATATCCCCCGCGTAAGCATCAGCGAATCGGCATACCTTAAAAGCGGAGTAATAGACTTTCCGATATTTTCGAGTCCTCCAGTCGGTCCCATAAAATAGCCGTGGTCAACGGCAAGCATAACCGTTTTGCCGTCTTTCGGCTTAATAATCCTTGAAAGCCTGTTTTTCATTCCGTAATCCATAAATTTAAACCTCCTTTCATAAACATACGACGCGGTCATATTCGAAAATCTTATCGATTAATACGCCGTAATCGATATTTTCCGCACCGTAAAGATTTACCGATAGAACTTCATTGCCTTCCGAAATTTGCGCATCGATAATATCTTTAAGGGATTTTAATAAATCGTCATCGTATTTTTCTTTAATTAAATATAAAATTTTCATCAGTATGAGAATACGTAATCGTATTTCAATAAACTTTTTCCTAAATCCGAACAGGACATAGAATCGAAACCTTCCTTTTTAAAATTGGAATACATTCCTATTCCTACGGCTCTCATCATATCGAGGTGGTTTTCGATAACAGGCGAATCCGCTTCCGCAAAATCGCCGTTTAAAAGATAAATATCCACATTGTCGTCAAGAAGGCTTAATCCAGCCGCCATTCTCAACCCCTCGGAATACCTTTCTCTTTCCGCAAGCAAAACAGCAATCCTCTTCATATTCTTTACGCCCCGTCCTGCCTTATTATAAATTATACCCCGTTTCTTCATGCTGCGTTATATCTAGCCCCATGGTTTCGGAATCTTTATCTACCTTAAGACCCATTACTAAATCTATTATTTTAAATATAATAAAACTCATCACAAACGAGTATGCGGCAACGGCAATAATAGTAAGCACCTGAATCCAAACCTGTCCCGGATTCCCGTAAAACAAGCCTTTTCCGGCTTTATTGATTAAAGGGTCGGCGAACAGGCCGGTCGCAAAAACGCCCCAGACGCTTCCGACTCCGTGCACGCTGAAAACATCGAGGGCATCGTCGTAGCCTAATTTAGGTTTGATAAAAACCACCATCGAAAAACATATAATTCCTGCTATAAGTCCGATAATCATGGCCGCGCCGGGCGTTACGTAACCCGAAGCCGGCGTAATCGTGGCAAGACCGGCAATGGCGCCTGAAACTATGCCCAAACTCGTAGGCTTGCCGTTTCTTATCCATTCCGCAATCATCCAGCTTACCGCCGCGGAAGCCGCCGCCGTATTGGTGACTAAAAATGCGGACGCCGCAATAGAATTTGCCGCAAGAGCGCTTCCGCCGTTAAAGCCGAACCATCCGAACCATAAAAGTCCGGCCCCTAATATCGTATAGCCTAACTGATTCGGCTGGACTATATTTTCCTTCATATATCCCTTTCTCTTGCCGAGAACTAACGCCCCCGCAAGGCCGGCAAATCCGGCGCTTATATGAACGACGGTCCCGCCCGCAAAATCAAGAACGCCCATTTTTTGAAAAATGCCGCCTATTCCCCATACCCACTGGGCTATTGGGGCATACACCACGGTAAGCCATATTACGGTAAATACGACCCATGAAGAAAACTTGACCCTTTCGACGAGCGAACCGCTGATTAAAGCAACGGTTATTATCGCAAACATAAGCTGAAATAATACAAAAACAAAAGACGGCAGAGAGCCTGCGTATCTTGAATGCCGGTCAACGCCCATACCTGCCAATCCTAAATATTTAAGATTGCCGATAAGTCCGCCGAAAGCATCGGGACCGAAAGAGATCGAATATCCCCATAAAATCCAGATAAAACTGACGGTAGCAATGGTCACAAAACTAAGAGAAAGCGTGTTAAGCACGTTTTTCTTTCTTACCATTCCCCCGTAAAAAAAACCCAGCGCCGGCGTCATCATCAACACAAGCGCTGCCGAAGTTAAAACCCACGCGATATTTCCCGCGCTGAACGCAGCAACATTAGTTTCCATACTTATAACTCCCCCTTTGGAATTATTTTTGTGATACATATAAAAATATCAAACTTTTTAATCATATCATTTTTTATCTACAATTTTAAATAAATTTTTAACAAAATTTTAGACAAAAAAATCCCGCGGTTATCGTTGAATAAGCTGTTATGATAATCGCGGGATAAAAACCGGTTCTTACGCAAACAAACCGGATTTATTTTTTGTTTTCTTCTATTTTCCTGATTAATAACATTCGCTTTTGCCGGAACGAGCGGAACGCATAAATATATCCTGTTCGTTTTCCCTTAAATTTTTAGTCAGATTCTTGGCTAGAATCATCATAAATTTAAGTCCGTTCATAACGTCAGGGTCTTTCGTCATTGCAACCAGCGATAGAACTCCCCCCTTATGATATTTCGGTTCGGCTGATTCGGTTAGAGCTTCATGCGTCGAACAATTTATAACGTTTATTAACTCTTTTATGTCTATCTGCGTTAAAAGGGCTTCGACTAATTCAAGCCCCGTTCCGACGGCTCTTTCCATAAGTCCGTCGGTCATCATTCTTCTCGCCGCAGCTACGCCGTCTGACAGTTCGACTAAATCGTTCAGCGTTCCGCTGTTAATAAATGCCTCGCCGGTATCAAGCAAAGGTTTTAAATTGTAATTAAGCGTGAGTTCGGTCAGTTCCGCAAGCTTCTGGGCGGTGCCGGCCATACGCTCTACTATTTGATCCGTCATGCCCTTGCTGAATCCTGCGGCAAGATCGCCCATTTCCTTGAGCGACTGCAAAGTGCCTGATTTTTCCAGTTCGGCAATCTTATCTAAAGAAGATTCTAAGGAACCGGAGAGATGCTGCGCCTTTTTAATCAGACCTGCCATGTTTTCATCGCTGAGTGCATCCGTCAGTTCGGCAAGCTTCTGGGCGGTGCCGGCCATACGCTCTACTATTTGATCCGTCATGCCCTTGCTGAATCCTGCGGCAAGATCGCCCATTTCCTTGAGCGACTGCAAAGTGCCTGATTTTTCCAGTTCGGCAA
>JAJYZM010000194.1 GCA_021799935.1 bacterium
TTACGTATTTAACGAAATCGTCGTTTCCGCCTATAGGAGGTCCGGCATAACTTACTCTAAAGCTGTCCATATCGCCTGCGGTGGGTACGATAGGATTGTTTAACGTATTATAAACCGTCGTCAAAGAAACTTCGCTGGTCGTAACCTTGCCCTCAGGCAATATATTTGTAAGACCTTGTATTATCACGGAACTATCCTGCTCTAACAAGTATCTAAAATATTCCGTCAATACATTGCCGTATAAAGGATAACCGAAAGTTACCGAACCGCCGACCGAACGGTATGCAAACTCGTAATACAGAGAGTTAAACGTATCGTATAACGACAGACTTGCCGACAACGGCCTTGCGAAAATATACGTAAGATACGGCTGAAGCACATTAAAACTGTACGACTGATAAGGACCGCCCGCCTGAACGTTAATAGATGCTGAAATTCCGGTTCCGAACAGGTTGGATTCAGATATAGAAGATATAGCCATAAAAGAAGTGGCCGAACTGTAGCCGCCCCCTATGGTAAATTTACCCGTACTCTGTTCTTTTACGTGCACTTTGACATTTAATATATTCCTGCCGGGCACTTTTTCCGTAGTGATAGTAACATGTTTGAAATACATCAAGTTTTTTAAATTCTGCCTTGATATTTTTATTAGCTTAGGATTGTATTTCTCGCCGGGAAAAAGCACGAGCGCCCTTAAAATAACGTAACTGTATGTTATGTCGTTTCCTGTAATAGTAATTTTACCGAATTTGGCGATTTTACCTTTATGAACTATTAAAGATATCAATACCGAACTGGTCTTACGTTTTATCTTAATAGACGGCTGTACGTTTGCAAAAGCATAACCCTTATAGGTAAAATATTTAGTTATGCTTAAAATCTCTTTTTCAATATTTTTCCTGTTAAATATCGACCCCGGTTTTGTTATTATAAGTTTTTGCACGGCCGGATATTCTTTGGAATTTTTTTTGACTCCTATTATCGTAAGGTTGACTTTAGATACCCTGAATTGAGGTCCCTGCACGATTCTTATTATAATAGTTACGTATTTTTTATCTTTTGAAAATATAAAAAGAGGTTTTTTTACGCTGACTTCAATATATCCGTGATTATAATAAAAACTTAAAAGTTTAATAATCTGCGTATTTAATCTAGCTTTTTTAAATTTTCCCGCCCCCGTTATCCATGTAAGAAGGTTAACCGTCTTAATACCCATTACCGATGCAAGCTTTCCGGAAGTAAACGATGTATTACCTCTGAATTCAACTTTGTTAACCATTACCGGCTGATTTTGTTTTATTGCAAAATCAACGGATACATAGTTTCCTGAAAGAATTTTCTTCTTCACTTTTACTTTAGCGTTATAATAGCCTTCGGCAGAATATATAAATTTTAATATTTTTAACGCTTTATCGATTTCATACGAACTGTATGGTCTTTCCGGTTTTACGTTTATAATTTTTTTAATCTTTTTAACGCTTACGGAACCGTTCCCCGTGTATTTTATAGACTTTATAAGAGGTCTTTCCGATACTATAAAGGTTATTATAAGCTGATTTTCATGGGGCTTAACGTTGACTAAAACATTTTTAAAGTATCCGGTTTTGTAAAGTTTTTTTACGCTGTCGTTAATTTTTTCGATAGAATATTCGCCGCCTTTATGAACTTCAACGCGGTTCATTATAAAACCTTTGCCGACCCTGACGTTGCCTTTGACTCGTACTGCATATATAATTTTGTTAAAAGCCGTTCTTTTGTGGGTAATATTTTTCCCGATATTATTGTGAATAAAATTGGATACCTTTAAAGATAGCGAGCTTACGTCTTTATTGAACTGCTTTATACCGTTACCGGATAAATTAACGGTTTTAGACTTATAAACATTCGATACTTCTATGAACATAGCATGGACGGTAAAATTAGAACCTAATCTCGAAATGCTTCCAGTGATAATGTAATTTGAACGATAAACTATACCGAGTTTTTTTATTCGGACTAAGTTTATTTTTTTGTCGTAGTTAAAGTAAGGTTTGGTTTTTAATTTAGTATAAGCAAAAACAAAATAAGGCTTTCCCGAATTTAAATATTTTTTAAAACTTTCGGCAAAAGATTTTTTTATGGATGTTAAGGCGGGAGAGCCTTTCTGATAAAAAAAACCTGTCCAGACGTTCTTATTGTTCAGTGCCGCATAAGCGTTAATAGAATTTAAAATTAAAACGCCGGCTATAATAATTCCTAAAAATATCTGCTTAAAAAAATTCATTTTAATAAACTATCAAATATTAGAATTTATGTCAATTGAAAAAGGTGTCAGATTAATTTTGCGCATCATCTTTTATCTTTAATTATTTTTTTTTCGTATACGCAAAATAAAATCTGACACCTTTTTCCAAATTGGAAAGCCAGAATTCAATTCCGGCACCGTCACAAATTGGCCTCTTCTATAAAACCGCCGGAAATTTTAATTTTACGGTTCATCATGTCGGAAAAGTTTGCGTCATGAGTAACTATAGCAAGGGTTTTCCCGTATTTTTTATTAAGTCCGATAATTATTTCATGAAGTTTTCCGGCATGTCGCGGGTCAAGATTGCCGGTAGGTTCGTCCATTAATATAACCTCGGGAGAGCATACGAGCGCTCTTGCAATAGCCGCCCTCTGCTGCTCCCCGCCGGAAAGCATGTACGGTTTAAAATTAAGCCTGTTTTCGAGACCCATTTCGCAAAGATAATCCTTCGCAATTTTAAACGCCGCATTTTTGTTTTCTTTTCTTATCAGTAAAGGCATCGCCGCATTTTCTAAACAGCTAAACTCGTTTAAAAGATAGTGAAATTGAAAAACGAAACCTATGTTTTTATTTCTGAAACGGGCAAGGTTGTCGTCGGAAAGAGAATAAACGTCGAATTGACCGAAATATTCAATACTGCCTGAATCAGGTTTAAGCAGTGTTCCCATTATATGCAGAAGCGTGCTTTTCCCTGTGCCTGATTCTCCGGTAATAGCAACGGTATCGCCTTTTTTTATTTCAAAATCGGCTTCGTTTAAAATATTTACGGTTTCATTTCCCGTTTTAAAAATCTTGACTATTTTTTTTAATGAAACGGCTGTATTACTCATATCTTACTCCTTCGGCCGGGTCTATTTTACCCGCTTTATAAGAAGGATATAAGGTTGCTATAAAACTTAAGAATATTGAACAAAAACCTATAATTACAAATTCGCCGGCGGTCATCCTAACGGGAAGTGCGGTAATGTAGTAAACCGACGACGGCAGGCTTATTATATGATATGTTTCTTCCAAATATCCTATTAAAAATCCGGAAATGAGTCCGAGGGCGGTTCCTATAGACCCTATAATAAGACCTTGAGCGATAAAAATAATCATAATATCTTTAGACGAAGCCCCTATGGATTTTAATACCGCTATATCTTTTCTTTTTTCCATAACGACCATTATAAGAGTCGAGATAATATTAAACGCCGCTACCAAAACTATAAGGAAAAGTATCACGAACATCGTAAGTTTTTCTAATTTTATAGCGGAAAATAAATTTTTATTTAATTCTTCCCAACTTAAAGCGTAATAAGAAGATGCCGCCGTACCTGCGTTTAATTTATCTGCAATTTTTTTCGCAAGCGCAT
>JAJYZM010000195.1 GCA_021799935.1 bacterium
AAGCCTCCACTACCAGATATCTGTCGATATTTTTATCTTTTGATACCTGGTCTATCACCGGGTTTAAATCGTTTATAATAATTTGAGGCACCTTAAGACTCCTTAATTTTATAAATTTATATTATACGACCAACAAATTTCCTTTCTTTATATCGCAAAAACCTACCGTCCTATGTTTATTCTCTATTTCGTCGAAAATAGTGATGCCCGGGTTTTCGTCTTCGCCCGACGCGTCCGTTATCTCCCCTATGAGATTAATTCTGCCGTCTATTTTATTTTTTAATGCTATTTTTACTCTTTTGCCTATAAATTTTTTATAGTCCTTAAATTTCAACAATACCCTGTTTATGCCGGGGGACGAAACTTCAAGAGTGTATTTAAATTTTATAATGTCTTTGACGTCGAGAATCATACTTAATTCTTTAGATATTTCGGACAAAGCCGATATTCCCACCCCGCCGTCGGCATCGACGTACACTCTTAGAATAGCGCCGCTGTTTTTTCTTGCCGGAAAAAACACTGCCCCTACAAGATAACATCCGTAATAAGGCACTATATCCTCGATAATTTTTTCTATTTCTTTTATTAAATTTTCGTGCATAAAACAAAAAAAGCGGGTATAACCCACTTTTATATAAAAACCTTGTCGTAAAATATTTTTTATATACTATAATATAGAATTATAAATGAAATTAAATAAAATATCAACAATAAATTTTATGCCCGTATCTTACGGAATATAAAAAAAGCCCGCATGCAGGCGCGCATATAATATTACGCACTTGATTTTCTCCTTTAAGCATATCAGTCAGGCGCTTAATATCCATTTTTCCAGTTCCGCATAAAATTATAACTCCGACTATTCTCCTTACCATATGCCTTAAAAAACCTTCCCCTTCTATAAATATATCAAACCCGTAATTTTTGCGGCACACTTTTATTTGGGTAATTACTCTGTGGTAATTTCTGTTTTTTTCTCTTCTTTCCCTTTTCGCAAAATTAAAGAAATTATTTCTTCCCAAAAAAACATTTGCGGATTCATTCATTAAACCAATATTCAACTCTTCTTTAACAAACCACGACTTGTCCGATAACAACGGGCTCCTGAATCCGGAATTTATTTTATAAAGATACGTTTTTGAAATAGTATCGTATGTCGCATGAAACGAATCATGCACTATTTCTAAGTTCTTTACTGATATGTCGCGGGGCATAATTCCGTTTAGCGCATTTTTAAACCTTGTTAAATCATAATAAAAAGGAAGTTTAAAATTGGCAACCTGGTTTAAAGCGTGAACGCCAGCGTCGGTTCTACCCGAAACGAATAATTTTACGTCTAATTTAGTAATAATTTTTATAGCTTTCAGTATTTCGTTTTCTACGGTTTTATTTCTTAACAGCGCTTTAACGCTGTTTTGAGCCTGCCAGCCGTTATAATCAGTTCCGCAATATTCAAAAACCATTAAATAATTCATACGATTATTATAATACATATTTTAGATTGCTTCGTCGTCTCCAACTCCTCGCAATGACAGACGCCGATTGTCATTGCGAGCGCAGCGAAGCAATCCCCAAAAATTAAATTAATTATTATCCGTTATTGCCGCTTTTAGAAAGTATATATCTTAAAGACCTAAGCGACAAACCTAAACTTTTTGCGGCTTCCAATTTAGAGTTTTCCTTTTTTATCCTGTTTGCCGCTATGTATTTTTCTAATTCTTTCATAAAATCCGGAAGCGATATGTTCTTATTTCTGTTGATGCGGTCGAATATATCCGCTATCTCGGACATATAAATTTCGGGGTCGGTTCCGTTAAACTCCTCATTTCTTTGAAAACCGCCCGCTTCATTTTTTGCAGGAGTCGTGCTTTTTGCTTTATTTGCGCTATTAAAAATATAATCGGGAAGACATTCCATGCTTATTTCTTTCGGCGTGTCTCCGGCGCCAGATATATCCCATCCTTCGCAATAAATACAGGCTCTTTCGATAAGGTTTTCGAGTTCTCTGGTATTTCCGGGATAATCGTAATCCATAAGAGCCGACAGCGCATCACGGGAAATAGAATCTATATTCTTAGAAAACTTTTTTATAAAATAAGAAATAAGCGGCGGAATATCTTCTTTATGTTCCCTTAGAGGAGGCATCTCGATATTTATGGAATTTAACCTGTAATAGAGGTCTTCCCTGAATTTTCCGCCGGATATTAACGCGCTCAAGTCCTTGTTCGTTGCGGCTAATATCTTAATCCTTGCGGACTCTTCCGTATTGGAGCCTAATTTTCTATATACTTTCTCCTGTAAAACCCTTAATAATTTAACCTGGACGCTTAAAGGCAAATCGCCTATTTCGTCTAAAAAAAGAATTCCTCCGTCCGCATATTTTATCAACCCCATTTTATCGGATTCCGCGCCTGTAAATGCACCCTTGACATAACCGAACAATTCGCTTTCGATAAGATTATCAGGGATAGCTGCAAGGTTAACGGGCACGAAAGGAATATTTTTTAAACTGCCTGAATTTTTGGAATAAATTTCGTAAACCAGCCTCGCCGCAAGTTCTTTTCCAGTTCCGGACTCGCCTGTAATGAGAATATTATTAAAAGCGGAAGAAATCCTGGATATTTCGTTTACGACGTTTTTTATCGCTTTTGAAATTCCTTTTATTTCGCCTGACGTAATACAAACCGATTTCAGGTCGTTTAATTCGTTAAAAACTGAAAAATAGTCCAATGCTCTTCTGACGGTAATTTTAAATTCCTCATTGTCGAACGGTTTAGCCATGTAATCGAACGCTCCCAGCTTTATTGCTTCTATGCCGGTTTTAACATCGGAATACGCCGTCATTAATATAACCGGAATATGTTTATATCTAGAGATAAAATCCGCTTTTTCCCTCCTGAAATATTTTATTAAATCTATGCCCGACATCTCGGGCATCTTAATATCCGATATAATCAAATTAAAATTTTTTTCGTCTATAAGCTTTATTGCCGAACTTACGCTTTCGGCGGTAAAAATATCGTATCCCTCCAGCTTAAGGAGTATGGCTAACGATTCAAGTATGGACTTTTCGTCGTCTATTATTAATATTTTAGGTTTATTTTCCATTTTAAAACAAATTTTAAATATATCATTAAAAATCACCGTCAGAATTTTTTCCTGGATTCCCGCGAAAGCGGGAAACGAAGTACAGCGAAGCTCATCCAGAGTTATTTAGTTCGGTATTTGCGGTATATTTATTCTTATTAAAGTTCCCCTTCCCGCCCTGCTTGTAATGTTTGCTTCTCCGCCCAAGCTTTCCGTTATCGAATAGACTATCGACAGTCCTAATCCGAAACCGTTTTCCTTCGTCGTAAAAAGCGGCTTGAAAGCATTTTTTCTCGTAAAATCGTCCATTCCTTCTCCGTTATCCGAAACACCGATAGAAATATAATTTTTATCCATTCCGTTTTTTATCTTTTTTGAACCTATTCTTATAATTCCCGCATTGCGTTCGCCGTTTTTAACGAGCGACGACTTTCTTTCTATGGATTGTACGGCATTTTGAATTACATTTGCAAATATCTGTCCTATTCTGCTTTTTTCGGAGAATATTTCAGCGTCCTTGCCGACGCTGTTATGAATT
>JAJYZM010000196.1 GCA_021799935.1 bacterium
CAGAAGCAAATTCGTTTTTATTTATTTTAGGCTTATGCGTGGGGTAAAAGTGAATTGAATCCATATGCTTGCAGACGGCAACAGAAAAATTTCCTTTCTTTACGTTTGTATTAATTCTTTTTTTAATATCAGAAAGACGAATTCTTCCGTCTTTGCACGCCGGATACAATTTATTCTTAATAACCTGCAGAAGTACCAGGTCGAAAACATTTTCGGGATTTATGTCGTTTTTGCAGGCATAGTTAAACCGGCACGTTTCGTGCTGTAAACACGGATAGCATTTTATTTTGGAATAAATTACGTATGAATTTTCTATATGCGGCCCCGTTTCGTAAAAATTTGCGTTGCCGGTGAAAACGGAAACGGACGGAACGTTAAAAATCTGCGCTATGTGAAGAGTTCCCGTATCGGAAGCTATAATTATATCGAAATCTTTTATAAGATAAATAAGTTCGTTCAAATTAGTTTTTCCGGTTAAATCTATTATGTTAACGCCCGGAGGCAGGTTTTTCTTTATTTCTTCGGCGGCGGACGATTCTTCCGCGGTTCCTACCAATATTACTTCGCAGTGAAGGTTTTCCGAAAGCAATTTAATCAGATTTGCATAATTTTTCGACTGCCAGACTCTTTTTGGATGCGTTGCCCCAATGGAAATACAAATTCTTAAAGGTTCGCCGTCCGTCAGCCTTTTTTTATTTTTAACCTGTTTTTTTAAGCTTATAATATCGTATAAAGACTTTATTTCGGCGGGTTTTTCGTTTCCTATGAGCGAATATATATCTACTATGTTTATTCTGTTGAGGCCGCGGTTTTTTACGATATTAAAAAGGTAGTTTGCCGCCGCGCTTCTCGAAATCGCTCCGGCGGTCTTAGAGGATTTGTCGAGGGCAATAAAACCTCTTTTTTGCTCTTTAAAAAAACTTAAAAAAAGAGAATTTGTAAAATCGTAGTTTAAGTTTACCGCAAGTTCGTATTTAGAGGTAAAATCGGATAAAAATAAATTAAATTCGCTTAAACTTTGGGCGGAGATACCGTGAGATTTTAACAGGCTTTCATAAGTAAAAAAATTTATGCCGGCGTTAAAAATATTTCTTATATTATATATGTTTTCGTCTATTAATAAGCCGATATTTTTTGCTCCGGTTCCGTCTGAGAAGGCTAACGCTTCTATAAGCGGAATAGATTGAAAAAAATCACCTAATCTTCTCGTCTGGAATATAGAGATGCTATTATAGGCGTTATTATTTCCCATTAAACGGACGTATTAAACAGAGACGGTAATACCGCCTGCGGCCGGCATATTTGAAATACCTGAAGCGGCCAATTGAGCGTTTAACGACATACTGACATTGGAAACGCCGGCATTTTGTTTTTTATCTTTTTCGATTATAATCTTCCAGCCGTTTAAAAGATTTTGGAGTATATTAAGCGACTCGTCAAGCTTATGAGCGTCTTTCTTAAGGTTTGCCGTCGTCAGATGGATTGACAAAAAGGTATAAAGTTTGTTCAAATTTTTTGCGGTTTCCCCGCCCTTTTCCATATTGAGCCGGGCATTAAGCTCGTTAATAATGGAAACGGCATTAGATATATTTATCGACTTGCCGGCATAATCGTTTTGCGCAAGTTTTTCTTTCGCCTCCTTGACGAAATTTATGGCTCCTTCATATGCCATAATAATAAGCGTCCCCTGGTCAACAGTCGAAACGTTGATGTTTTCGTATTTTGAAATTCCGTCAATCATAAAATATATCCTCCATAAAATTTAATTTATTATGCGCCGCTTGCGATCATTTGTTTTATGCTGTTAGTCATACTCGTATTCGTAGTTTGCATCTGCCCTATGTATGACTCCAAACTTGAAAACTGTTTCGTGTACATTCCCATCTGGTCCTGCACTAAAACCTGCTGAAGCGAAATTTTGTTATTCATGTTCGTAATTTCCGTATTGATTTCCTGTTCGTTAAACTGTACAATGCCGTTTGCGGGATTGGTATATGTATTTAAAAAACTCGTCATTCCGCCCGGCATAGAAACGCCGTCGGCAGTGGAAGAACCGTTAACCAATGCGCTGAAAAACTTCTGGACCTGCTGAGGGTTTGTAGTAAGCATATTATTTAAAGTAGAAGTATCAAGCTGTAACTGTCCGGAACCGTTAGAGTTGGAAGTAATACCGTAAGTAGAAGGAAGGCCGGCGGCGCCCGAAAGAGTAGGAGCTTCACTTCCCATAAAACCGTATAATGAATTAACTAGACTCGAAAGCGCAAAATTGCCGCCCAAAGGACCGAGAGACGAGTTCTTAGTATTTCCGGAACCGCTCGAAGTTACGGTATTTTGCGCCGACACGTCGCTTATTACTTTATTGTACGCGGAAATAAAACTGTTTACCGCGCCATCGATAGTCTGCGTATCTATTCCCACGGTTAAGGCGGTTGAACCTGCTGAAAGCAAATTTAACGTAACGCCCGGTATCGCGTTCGTAACGGTATTCGTCTGGCTCTGAATATAAGTATTTCCATAATCGACAACGGCATTTTGAGCGGTCTGCATCGTCGGATTAAAAGCATCCAAAGAAAAGGAATCTCCCGCCGTTAAAGTCTGTCCTGCGGTAACCGAAAGTTCTATTCCGCTATTGGTCGAATTAGAACTGCCCGAACCGTCGATATAGTAAGAAGTCGTTCCTGTCTCCGACGACGGAATAGTGAAACTTCCGCTTTGGTTTGAGCTGTTAGTCCAGTTAATAGTTATGGCATTTGTTCCCACAGTTTGGGTTCCGGTGCCGCCGACCGTAAACTTGTATGTCTGGCTTGCCGTTCCGGTATATGTTCCTATGGCGGTTGGAATAGTATCTCCCGAAGACGGAGTGCCGTTCCAGTAGGTAGGATTAATGGTCGATGTATTGAGATTAAGACTCGCCGTCCCCCCCGAAAGAGTATTGTTAATCGTAATCGCGCCGTTAGTTCCGGTAGTATTACTGGTTAAAACAAGCCTATAGGGGTTATTTGAACTTCCGTCGCTGATAATGGCGGCGCTTACGCCTGCTCCTGCATTATTTATCGCCTGAGCGAGATCCTGAAGCGTATATCCCGTAGTAGAATTCAAAGCAACATTCGTCGTTGTTCCGTTAACGGTAATCCCGAAAGTGCCTGTTCCGTTACCGACGGTTGTCGAAGTAGCCGCAATCCCTTGAGAAGCTACTTCCGCCGCCTGCGCAAGCTGATTAACGGTAAAGTTATACGTTCCGGGAATAGCGGAAGAAGAAGCTGTCGCAGTTGCTACGGAAGTGTTGCTTGAAGTTGCCGTATATGTCTGAAATAAAGACGGCTGACCAAGAGCGGCGGCCGACGAACTTAAGGCGGAAATATCTGAACCTATAGACTGCCATGCAGAAAGCTGATTATTTAAAGGCGTTTCCTGAGCCTGCATCAATGTAATAGGGGCGGACAGCGCCTGGTCAAGCGCATTTAATATGGCCGTATAATTAATTCCCGACTCAGGACCTGTTCCCATAACTATAAGACCCTGATTGGGATAAGAACTCGGCGTCAAACTGCTGCCCGTTATAGACATTTTATATTACCTCTAATAAGGGGGACAGAATTAATTCTGTCCCCCTTATTC
>JAJYZM010000197.1 GCA_021799935.1 bacterium
TAAGGCCTTCATTGCAGTATGACGGCGGAGACGTCGAACTGGTAAATATACACGACGACGGCACCGTTGACGTCAGGCTTAAAGGAGCATGCGCCCACTGCATGGGTTCTATAATGACCCTTAAGGGAGGAATAGAACGCCTGCTTAAAGAGCGTATCCCGGGAGTCAAGGAAGTCAACGCGGTTCAATAGCCCTAAATTTATAGTTTATTAAAAAGCCCGCTTTCAGCGGGCTTTTTAATTTAAGAAAAAGGCGTAAAAATTCTTTTATTCGATTTTCCGAAATTCAGGCATATTTCATACGGAATTGTTTGCGCTATTCCGGCAATTTCTTGGATAGTAATTTCGTTTGCGCCGCTTTTCCCCGCTATTATTACTTCATCGCCCGCTTTTATTCCAGGTATTTTCGTTACGTCCGCCATAATAAGATTCATAGTTACAATGCCTTTTATAGAGGCGAATTTACCGTTTATTAAAACCCTGCCTTTATTGGACATAAGCCTCGGTATTCCGTTGTCGTAACCTGCCGAAACTATTGCTATAGTCATATCTTTAGGCGCCTTAAAAGTATTATCGTACGAAACGAAGCCTCCTTTTTTAACTTTTTTAATCTGTAAGACTCTGGATTTTAAGGTCATGAGAGGTTTGAGTCCGCAGGCGGCGGCGGTATCGTTTTTTTCGGAGCCTAAACGGGGGAAATATTCCGGTTCATCGATGCGGATATTCGGATTGAATCCGTAAAGCGAAATTCCGGGCCTAACGGCGTTTGAATAATCTTGGCCTATCTTGTCGTTTAGAAGCGCGGAACTGGCGCTTATATGCACGTATGAAGGCTTAATACCGTTTTCAATAAAAAACGAAACCGTTTTTTTAAAATTAGCTATCTGAAAATTCGTATAATCTAAGTCGCTTCCCCCCGAAGACAGATGGCTGAATAAACCTTCGGCGTTAAGATATTGCTTGTTTTCGTTAACGATGTCCGCGGCGGATTTCACCTCTTTCTCATTCAAGCCGAGCCTGTTCATTCCCGAATCTAATTTTATGTGAATATTTAGTGGTTTATTCAAGCCTGCGGACTTTGCCTTTTCAAGAAGCGTTTTTAGATAATCTAAGCTGAAAACCCCTATCCTTAAATTTAATTCGGCCGCTTCTTTCAAATCCTCGGGATAAACCCCTTTAAGCATAAGCAGTTTGGCCTGAGGAATTTTTTTTAGGATTGCGCCGGCTTCGCCGATATTTATAATTCCGAAAAAATTTACTCCCGCGTTAAAAAGGGTTTCTGCGGACGGAACGAGTCCGTGTCCGTAAGCATCCGATTTAATAATCGCTATAATTGTTTTGTTTTTTACCGATTTAAGCAGTCTTATAAAGTTTATATTGTTTTTGAGGCTGTCGAGATTTATGTAAAGAGAGGTATCGTCCATAAGGTTTATTTTAAGAAAAAAGGGCATAAAAGTCAATTTCATAAGATTCATATCATTCGGTCTTGTCTGAAAACGCAGTTTCTGGTATCATATTAACTTATATATAACATTGAAGAGGGTAAAAATGAATTTAAACGATATAGATTATAATGCCGTTATCAAAAGCGCCCGCCTTAGCGGCGAAGATTTCGTAGATATTTTTATAGAATCCAAGATTTCTACTTTATTGTCTAACGAGGGTAAAAGGCTTGAAAAAGCTATTAACGGGATGATTCAGGGCGCGGGGTTAAGGCTTATTTCAAATAAAAAAACATATTACGCCTATACTAATAACCTCGAAGAAAATAATTTAATAAACATTGCGAAAGAATTAAAGGATGCCGCCGTAGGCGATATCAATAAAAAAGATAAAAAAGACGCCGGGTTTAAATCTTTAAATTTTAACGAAAAACAGCCGAAAATAGATTTTAATATAATAAAAGATATTGAAGGCGTTTCTATAGACGAAAAGTTAAAAACGGTAGAACCCGCCGTTAAATATTCATGGGGATTCGATAAAAGAGTCGTTCAGGTTAATATCACCTATTCGGATTACAGGCAGGACGTTATAATAATAAATTCCGATGGAGATTTTGTAAGAGATTTCAGAGAGAATCTTGCGTTTCTTGTGCATGCAGTAGTTTCGAACGGAGAAAGAGTAGAGGTGGGCTATGAATCTGCTGGAGGATTTACCGGATTTGAATTTTTCGATAAAAACGCTCCCGAAGATATTGCTCAAAAAGCTCTGAACAGAGCATTGACCCAGCTTGAAGCCCCGTTTGCGCCTTCCGGAACTATGCCCGTAGTATTATCCAGCGAAGCAGGGGGCACTATGATACATGAGGCAATCGGACACGGTTTAGAGGCGGATATTGCCGGAAACGGCTTAAGCGTATATTCGGATAAAATAGGAGAACCGGTTGCATCCAACCTGATAACGGTTATAGACGATTCTTCTTTAGCGGGTAAACGCGGTTTCTACAGGTTTGACGACGAAGGGACTTATTCGGACAGAAATGTGCTGGTCGAGAACGGCGTCCTTAAAAAATATATGTCGGACAGGCTTTCATATATAAAATACGGATATGAACTGACCGGCAACGGCAGGAGGCAGTCATACGAGCATGTTCCGATAGTCAGAATGTCGAATACGATGATCGCCCCGGGAAAATCCAACCCGGAAGATATTATAAAAAGCGTAGATAACGGCATTTTCGTAAAAAAAATGGGCGGAGGACAGGTAAATACCGTTACCGGAGATTTCGTATTCGACGTTATGGAAGGCTATACTATAAGGAACGGAGTTGCGTGCGGGGCCGTCAGCGGCGCTACTCTTATGGGAAACGGACCGGAGATATTGAAAAATATCGATATGGTGGGAAACGATTTAGGATTCGGAATAGGCACATGCGGAAAAGACGGACAGGGAGTTCCGGTTGCCGATGCCCAGCCTACTCTTAGAATTCCGTCGATAATAGTAGGCGGTAAAAATTCAAAATAACGATAACGGAATGGAAAGAATAAAAGATTGGAAATCATACCAAAAAACGCTTAATAAAAGAAAAGACAAAAAAAATAAATTTATCAGTCTTATAAAATATACGGCAATAATTATATTTATAGTTTTACTTTTTTACGGATCTTCCGCTCTTTACTTTTACGGGAAAACTGTTTTTCTCGCCGCAAATAAAAAAGTGCGGGGAACGGGAATCAGGCCTATAGTCTTTATTAAAGACAGTCTGACGGGCAAAAAATTTTCCAATTTCGATATCGCCGACGTTAAATCAGCCGGGTCTTTAAAGAAATATTTTAAATATAACCCTCCTGTATTTAAAACCATTCTGGATGGCCGTTATGTTCAAAAAATAGGAGGCTATACCGTAGTTTACACGCTTGACCCGGCAGTGCAAAAAGAGACCGAAAAGATTTTTAAAAAATATTCGGTTCCTTTCGGGGTTTTAGCCGCCGTAAATCCCGATACGGGAGCGGTGCTGGGTTTTGCGTCCTATTCTCATAATAAAAGCAAATCCGATGAAATTTCTCCTCTTATCGCTTATCCCTCAGGCTCGTTAGTCAAAATAATAACCGCTTCCGCCGCGATAGAATCAAAAGGCTTTTACCCGGGATTTAATATTTGCTTTAACGGAACGATGTA
>JAJYZM010000198.1 GCA_021799935.1 bacterium
AAAAATTTTCATATTCGCCGGGCGTCCTTATGTCTTTATATATTATATAAACATTTGCGTCCGGATTATTTTTTCTTATCAATGCCGCTTCTTTAAGAGAAGACATACAGCAAACCGTCGAGCAGTATGGCAGATGATTTTCGTCTCTTGAACCGGCGCACTGAATAAATGCGATAGATTTTACCGCCGAACCATTAGATTTTCTTTTTACCGTAAAACTTTCGGATTTACCGTTCTCTGAAAGTTCCGAATATAATTCTTCAAGTTCGACGTTCGTTAATATGTCCGGCGTCAAGCCGTATCCTAAATAATCCAGTTTTTTTGCTTCGTAAGGCTTCCATCCGGTAGCCGCTACAATAGAACCGACAGTTTCATTTACAACTTCAGCCGCATTATCTTTGTCGGAAGGCTCTATCTCGACGTTAAACTTTCCGGGAGCTCCCGATACGGACTTTATTTTTGAATTTTTATAAATTTTAATTTTTTTAGAACTTTCCACCTCGTTTATAATTTCGTCCAAACCTTCTTTTATCCAGATATTCTTTTCGAAAGGAGGTTTTGTTTCCCATTTTTTATATTTTGAATACGGGAAGCCGCCGAGATTAGATTTTTTTTCGACCAGAACGACTTCGTAACCTGCTTTCGCCGAATTTATCGCGGCATTGAGCCCTGTTATTCCGCCTCCAACTACAAGAACGGTTTTGTTTAAATCCTGAATAAGCGGTTCTGGAAACGCAGCTTTTTTAGCCTTAGAAGCGCCCATATTTATATAATCTTCCGCAAGAAGCTGGGTATTGTTGTCGTTCGGAGGGCTTATCCAAATTACATGCTCCCTAAGATTGACTCTTTCAGTGTGTATAGTAAGAGGGTCAAAATTGAAAACATCTTGTTTCGCACGCATTGAACATGCGGCTATAGTTAATTTATTTATCTTTTTTTCGGCAATATCGTTTTTTATGAGATTTACGCCTTCCGTCCCGCAAAGAAATTCATGGCTTGTGCATACTACAGGTTTATTGGAATCTTTTGCCGTATTGACTAATCTTTCAATATTAAGGCTTTTCCCTATATCGCAACCGGAACATATATAAATCCCTAAATTATTATCCATTTTAACTCCTCATCAAATATATCTTTTTTTCTGTATTTTGAACTTTTTTATATTTTTGCGTTATGCTGAATCACCGAAAGTGCCGCGGATGTAGCCGATTGACCGGACATATAAACATCTAAAGGAAACTTTGCTACCCCGGCTGAAAATATTCCTTCTTCATAGTTCTCGTTAAATATAAATCCGTTTTCGTCTATATCTATTTTTATATCGCCGTCAATTTTAATTTGTTTTAAATCATCCTTAATATTTGGATACATACCGGCGGCCAGAACTACCATTTCAGCCCTGAATTTGTTCTTTTTGCCGGAAAGCATGTCTTCAACGTCTAACAGCAAGTCGCCGGTAACATGGTCTTCGGATATTTTTCCAACGACACCTTTGTTAAATTTAATATTTTTATCGATTTGCGCTTTATTTAGGAAATTCTCGTATCTTCCGGGAGTTCTTAAATCAATATAGAAAATAGTAGGGGAAGAGTCGGGGGTTTTATCCCTCAAATAAAGAGCCTGTTTTAAAGATGCCATACAGCATATCGCCGAACAGTACGGAAGATGGTTTTCGTTTCTGGAGCCTGCACACTGTATAAATGCAACGTTAGTTACTTCCTTATTATCGGACGGCCTCAAAATTTTGCCGCCTGTAGGACCGTTATCTGCGGCAAGCCTTTCCATCATTACATTAGTGATAACGTTTTTAAATTTTCCAAAACCTAAGTTTTCTAATTTTTCTACATTATAAGGCTTCCAGCCGGTCGCAAAAATAATATCCGAAACCTTCAGTTCTATTATGTTTTCTTTGGCATTAAGATTGATTGCGTCATATTTGCAAGCTTCTTCGCACTTTTTGCATGACGAAAACTTGCAGTAATTATCGTCTACCGAATATTTTAATGGAAATGTAGATATAGCCGGCATATATATGGCTTTAGTCTTATCCATACCATAGTTGAAATCGTTAGGCCTATCCTCCGGACAGACCTTTGCGCATTCGCCGCAAACAGTGCAATTATCATTTATATATTGGGGCTTTTGGCGAATTTTAACTCTATATCCCGTTTCGTCTTTTTCCTTATTTATTTCTTCTACTGCCGACGAAACTAAAAAATTTATATTGTTATCGGCGGAAGACTTTATCCTCTTTGTATTTATTTCGAATCCGCAAAACGGCGGACACAGCTTTGGAAAATACTTATACATCTGGAGAACTCTGCCGCCTATATACGATTTTTTTTCTATTATATATACTTTTTTATTGACGGCTTCCGTAATTTCAAGCGCGGCCGAAACGCCGCTATGACCTCCGCCTATTATTAATACGGGATTTTCATTCTTTAACTCGCTCAACTTTAAATCTCCATTGCTAAGTTTTTAATTAATATAAAATAAGACGAATATTGCGACTAACTATTATTAAATAATTAAAACCCTCCTCAATAAAATGAGGAGGGAAAGATACATAATTTTTATTGATTATTGCAGATAAACCTTTAATCTTTAATTCTTCGGAACTATTTCGATATACGGCTTCTTGAATAATTCCGGCTGACCGGTTGCCTTATTCAGTTTTGAATTAACGAATAACTTCCAGTTCTGTTCGTCAAGATTCGGATGGTCGGTTCTGTAATAGAAACCGGGGTATCTTGTTTCTTCCCTGAACAATACGTGCCTTAAATGGAGTTCTCCGACTATCGACCTGTGGTAATTTTCCCATGCCCTCATAAGCTCGTGCAGGTTTGCCGCAGCAAGTTTCGGAGCATCGTCTTTTAATCTGTTTAAAAGGTCTAATCCTCTTAAAAGACTGGCTTCGCTTGTCCTGTAGAACGTAGATGTTCCGGCAACGTATTCATCCATAAGCTTATTTAATCTAAATAAATAAAGTCTCGGTCTGATATAGTTCGGGTTTACATTCGGTTCTGTCGAATAATCTTTAAATTTCTCGAATGTAATCATAGGTCCGTATACTTTTTCGGCAAGGGTTTTATTGTCAGTATGGACCGTAGGCGTATAGCCGGAGTCGTCCAATACAAACCTTACGGCAGATTTTGCCGCAATTCTTCCCTCGACGTATGAACCGGAAGAGAATTTATGGCCGGACGCTCCAACGCCGTCTCCGCCCGTGAAAAGACCGTTTACGGTCGTCATGCGATTATAACCCCACTGATATTCTTTTGGAGCTATATCTTCAGGACCTGAAACCCACATTCCGCATGCTCCCGAATGAGAACCTAAGAAATAAGGTTCGGTAGGCATAACTTCGGAGTTTGTTTCTCCCGGATCTATATCCATAGCCGCCCATAATCCAGCCTGCGCAACGGTCATGTCAAGGAAATCTTCCCAAGCGTCGGCTTCTAGCGATTTCTTCCTCTTTTCAGGAAGGGTTTCGAAAAGCGTTTTCATAGCGCCGGACGTATTCATATAGAAAGGTCCGTTTCCTTCCATCCAGTCTTTAAGCATAACGTGGTTCCATAGGCACGTCGCAGGAACCTTTGCAAGTCCGT
>JAJYZM010000199.1 GCA_021799935.1 bacterium
TTCGGCTTTAAAATATTTATGCTCAGGAAAAACTATTACGAAGATAACGGAGAGGACGCTTTATGCATGGTAAAAAAATTGTAAGCGAAAAGTGCGAAATAACCGTCAACCGAAAAATAAAAGATACTGAAGGAACATATATTTTAAGAATTAAAAACGGGTTCATAGCGTCTAATTTTAAACCCGGGCAGTTTGTTATGCTTAAGGCTAACGAAGAAGGGCTTAATCCTCTTCTCAGCAGGCCGTTTTCTATTTTCAACAGATTCGGCGATTCAGAATTCGAAGTGTTATACAGGGTTTTGGGAAAGGGAACCGAAATATTGAGCGAAATAGCGGAAGGGAGTTTTCTGGAAGTAACCGGCCCTCTGGGAAACGGTTTCGAACTTAATCTTAATGCCGTTCATAAAGTCCACATATTGATTGCAGGAGGCATAGGCATAGCTCCTTTATATTCCTTGCCGGAATATATCAATAATAATTCCGTTCAAGATAAAATAATACTGTATTACGGGGCAAGAAAAGCCGAAGAGCTTTATTTCAGGCACAGCATCCATTCGCGGTTCGACGAAGTTTATTTTGCCACGGACGACGGGTCTTTCGGATTTAAAGGAAACATAATGGATATGCTTTACGAAAATACGGGCAGCGGCGGTTTCAATGATACGGCGAAGGGCGCCGATTTTTATGCCTGCGGTCCAAAGCCTATGCTGAACGCGCTTATTTCAAGATTTTCGGAGTCCGGAATTTCCGGCAGGCTTCAGGCGTCTCTCGAAGAAAGTTTCGGCTGCGGCATAGGGGTGTGCCTCGGATGCGTAATAAAGGCAAAAACGGATACCGGATTCGAATATAAAAGGGTCTGCAAAGAAGGGCCGGTTTTTTATGCAAACGAGATTTTAATTCCCGAAAAAAAGCCGGAGGCGGTAAAAAAAGAAGACGCAAAAAGCGCCGAAAAAAAAATCGAACCCGACCTTTCCGTGAAGCTCGGAAATTTATCTCTGGATTATCCGGTTTTGCCGGCTTCCGGCACTTTCGGATACGGCGAGGAGTTTTTTGAAGTTATCGATTATAATTATTTCGGGGCGTTAGTTACCAAAGGAATATCGCTTAAACCCTCAAAAGGAAACGAAATGCCGAGAATATGCGAAACTTCCTGCGGCATGATTAATTCCATAGGGCTTCAGAACGTAGGATTCGAGAAATTCAGGGACGAAAAAATGCCTTTTTTAAGAAATTTTAATAAACCCGTAATAGTTAATTTTTTCGGAAGCAGTATAGAAGAATACGTCGAACTGGCGGAAAAACTCGCAAATATCGGCGGCATCGGCGCGCTCGAGGCGAATATATCGTGTCCCAACATAAAAGAAGGCGGCAGGTCTTTCGGTTCCGACCCCGAAGTCGTATATGAATTGGTTTCGTCGGTAAAGGAAAAAACAGGCGGCGGACTGCCTTTAATCGTGAAATTGACCCCTATGGTCAGCGACATATCTTTAATCGCCGAAGTCTGCGAAAAGGCGGGTGCCGATATTATTTCGCTGATAAACACAATTCCGGCGGCCGCTATCGACATAAAGACGAAAAAATTTAAATTAAACAGGGGTTACGGCGGATTGTCGGGAGCCGCCGTCAAACCCGTCGCGTTAAAGCTAGTCGGCGACGTTTATAATGCCGTAAGAATTCCGGTTATAGGAATGGGAGGTATAAGCTCATGGGAAGATGCGGCGGAGTTTTTTCTTGCCGGGGCTACCGCCGTCGCCGTAGGAACATATGCTTTCGTAAATCCTAAAATAATTCCGGAAATTACGGCCGGATTAAAAAACTATCTGGCGGAAAACGGATTCAACAGCATCTACCGTATTATAGGCTCAGTACATAATAATAAATAATAATAAATAACGAGAATGCTCACAAATTTGCTTGCCTTTTTATCAATTATCCTGCTTGCCGTTCTTGGCGCCGTTGCGGCGTTCTTCGTCAAATATGCCGGCAGACAAAGGAAATTAACGGCCGATATAATCGATAAAAACCTGTTTGAAAAGGACGCATTAATAAAAAAAGCCATCGTTCTCGAAGAAGAAGCCAAGTCTTTAAAAGAAAAGCTCGAAGCGTCTAACGGCTCGTTAGAAGCCGCAAACGCTTCGGCCGAAAAATTCAGGGACGAAAATAAAAATTTATTTGCAAAGATTTCGGAATTATCAGCGGAAAATAAAAATCTGTTCGAAAAAGCCGAAAATATGAAAGCCGACTATGAAGAAAGATTGGAACGGCAAAAAAAAGAATTTCTAGATTTTAAGCAGGCTTTCGAAAACCTTTCCGAAAACCTGTCCTCAAAGATACTTGAAGAAAAAAGCAAAAAACTTTCGGAAATAAATAAAGAAAGCATAAGCGGCATACTTAATCCCCTTTCCGAAAAGATTCTGGAGTTTCAAAAGAAAGTCGAAGAAACTTACGATAAGGAATCCAAGCAGAGGTTTTCCCTTCAAAACGAAATAAAAAAACTCATGGATACGCAGGATACTATGAAGCAGACCACCGAGAACCTGACGACCGCGCTGAAAGGCACCGGAAAGGTTCAGGGCGACTGGGGCGAAATGATACTGGAACAGCTGTTGGAATATTCCGAATTAATCGAAGGAATGCAGTATGAAATCCAGCCGACCGTTAAGTCGGTCAACGAAATGGACGAAAAAATAAATTTAAGGCCGGATGTTATCGTCCATCTTCCTAAGGACAGGCACTTAATAATAGACTCTAAAGTGTCCTTAACCGATTACGAAAGATATATGAGTTTGAGTTCGACGGATGGCGGAAAAAGCCGGATTACTGAGGACGCTTACGCCGAAGGCGCAGTTTCGGCTGCCGAAAACGGCGCAGATGCCGATAAATTTCTTAAATCCCATGTTCTTTCCGTAAAAAGGCACATAAACGAATTAAGCGATAAAAAATATTCGCGTTTAACCGGTTCAAACAGCATAGATTCCGTTATTATGTTCATACCGGTCGAGTTTGCCTATACGGCGGCCGTAAATTACGACAGGGAGCTTTTAACCTACGCATATAGCAAAAACGTAATTATAGCGACACCGTCGATTATTATGCTGATTTTAAAAATAGTTCAAAACCTGTGGATTCAGGAAAAAAGCCAGGAAAAAGCCGCCGAAGTTATGGCGCTTGCCGGACAGCTATACGATAAATTCTGCTCTTTCGCAAAAAGCATGGACGATATAGGTTCTTCGCTAGACAAAACCTCCGCGGCATACGAAAATGCCAGAAAACTTCTCGTTTCCGGAAAAGGCAATATAATGTCGCGATTCGAAAAAATCAGACTGCTCGGGGCAAAGACAACCAAGACTTTAGACGCCGGAAAGTTCGACGGCGGAGAGGAAGACGGGAGCGGAGGCTATATTGAATCTAATCAAAAGTCTGAATCGGAATATATCGAAAGGGGAAAATAATCAGGCCCCTTTAATTCGATTTTAATTCATTTATTCTATATCGCAACTCCGGTTTTTCTTGCCCCCGGTTATTTTTTCATAAATCGTTTCAGAAGCAAAATTCTGGCAAACTAAGGTGGGAGTAAGATAATAAATAAATCAGACACCT
>JAJYZM010000200.1 GCA_021799935.1 bacterium
TCCGCGCTTTTTTAGAAGATTAGATAAATTTATACTCTGCATTGCGGTTTCCACGAGCGTGGCTATCGCGGTTATATCCGCTTACCTTCTCTATAATTTCGGAAATAAAATAATAAATGCCGGAGCTGCGACTACGAGTTCCTATATCGCCGACCAGACCTTCAATACGATGTACCAGATAATGAAGAGGGGATGGAACGAAAAGCAGGTCGAAGGTTTTATCGGAGCGCTGAAAAAATCTTCAAGGAACGAAAAAATGGTAGGAGTTTATCTATTCAGGGGCGCTATCGTAAAAAAACAGTTCGGCCCGGTTCCCCAGCCGAAGGAAAACAGCGTCGTTAAAAAGGCTTTCGAAACTAAATCCGTAATCCATAAAACGTTAAACGGAAAGGAAATTTACGCATATCCCCTGCTCGCTAAATCTATGTGCCTTAGATGCCACACTATGGCAAAAGCGGGAGACGTAAACGGCGTCATAGAGGTTTCTTTTAATACCGCTAACCTGACCAATAAATTCAAAGGCTATTATTTTTTTATTTTATTTCTGATTTTTATTCTGCCCATTTCAGGCGGAGTTTTCGTAACTTTTATTTTAAGGCGCTCTATAAAGCACGGAATAGAAAGCATAAATAAAGAAGTAGAGAATATAAAAACCGTAAAAGATTTAAAGTCGTTAGATACAAAGTTTATAGACCTCAAGTTTGAGGAATTTAACCAGATTTATAAAGGGGTCGGCGGCCTTTCCGCAAGGCTGAGGGATATAGCGGTCGATAAAGACGTCCTCGAATTTGAAATAAAACTATTAGAAAGGTTTATTATTACTTCCGAAGTAGTCAAAGACTGGAAGGAGCACGTATTCAACCTGCTGATAGAAATGAACAATATCATCAAAGTTTATAATGTTTTTTCGATATTCATACAGGACGAAAATTTAATCGAAATAGAAGTATTCTGGAAAGGAGAGCCGACCGAAAAAACTAAAAAATTATTCGACAAGCTCATTTACCAGAGCATATACCACAACGGGCTGAACAGTTTTTTTGTGCAGGGCATAGGAAGCCACGAGATATTTCATAATATAGCCGATAAAAATTCATTGCTCCCCGAACTTTCGGAAGAAGATTTATCTGTCCAGACAAAAAAAGTGATTCTGGATACCCCGCATATCGGAGGTATCGTCGGTATCGGAATTCAGGCGGAGGAGTCCATAGATACGGTCAGGGAACTCGTGATAAGCTCCGTTCTGACCACCCTTTTGAACGTCATAGGCTCCATAAAAGCCATATATAAATATACCAAAGAACTTGAATATTACGCCACGAGAGACGGGCTTACGAGTCTGTATAACCAGCGGGTATTTATGGAGTTTTTGCATTACGAAGTCGAAAGGTCCAAGAGAAACGGCAATACTTTCGGCCTGGTTTTTATCGATTTCGATAATTTTAAGCTGATTAACGATATGTACGGGCATAATTTCGGGGATAAGTTTCTTAAGGCGATTGCCGATATACTCGAAAAAGAAAAAAGGAGCGAGGATATTTTAGCCCGCTACGGCGGAGACGAATTCGTGATGATTCTTCCGGGAGCGAAAGAAGAACAGGCATATATGATTTCCAACAAAATCAGGGAGAGCATAAAAAAGTTTTCGCTGACGGACCCTAACACGCAAAAATCGGTTGGAGCTACGGTTTCGATAGGCATAGCGGTCTATCCTTATTCGGCGTCGGACGAAAAGGACCTGTTCCTGCTTGCGGACAACATGATGTATAAAGCCAAAAAAATGGGAAAGGATACCGTTTACGTCGCAAAGGAAGAAGACGCTATTTCCGTGTATAAGGAAGTTTCCGAAAAGAGTAAAATGGTCCTGAACGCTTTAGAGCAGGACATAATACTTCCGTATTTCCAGCCCATAATAGATTTGAAGACGGGCGGCGTTATCGCGCACGAGCTTTTAATGCGTATAAAATTAGATTCTATCAAAGGCGGACTGCCGAGCGTTATCTCGGCGGGAGAATTTATAGAAATAGCAGAGAATATAGGCGTTGCCCATAAGCTTGATTTAATGCTGTTGGAGAAGGCTTTTCAGAAAATCAAGGAAGAAGGATATAAGAACGATATGTTTATCAATCTTTCTCCTAAATCTTTAATAGTAACCGATTACGTAAAAACCGTAAAGCATTTGTCGTTAAAATACAATATAGACACTTCAAAAATAGTTTTTGAGCTGACCGAAAGGGAAACCGTAAAAAATATAACCCTTCTCGAAAAGTTCGTAGTTAATCTTAAATATGAGGGTTTCAGATTTGCCGTCGATGATTTCGGCTCCGGTTTCAGTTCGTTTTTATATATAAAGAGGTTCCCTATCGATTTTCTTAAAATAGACGGTGAATTTATAAGGGGAATTTTTGAGGATAAAATGGACAGGGCGGTAGTGGTTAGTTCTATTTCCATCGCCAAAGAAATGGGCATTAAGACCATCGCCGAATTCATAGAGTCGGAAGAAGTCTTATCCGAATTAAAGAAGCTGAGCGTGGATTACGCGCAGGGATTTTTTATAGGAATACCGGCGGAAAATTTCTCTAAGAAATAATAGAAATTATGCACTTGACAAAGCGAGATTGCTTCGCTTCGCTGGACTCCGTCCGCTTCGCTCGCAATGACTGCATATTCCGTCATTGCGAGCGAAGCGAAGCAATCTCGCGGTTATTACGACAAGATACCGGGCATTGCTTTGTCAAGTGCATAATTTCGAAAGCAATATCGAAGTATATCGCTTTCCGCTTTTATATTTACGATAAATCGAGCAGTTCGGAGGCCTCTTCCTTGGTGGGAATTCCGACGTAAGAAAGTTTTCCGTTTATAACCGTCGAAGGAACGCTTCTTATGTAAAGTTCGATAGACATGCGCCTGCCTTCGGGTTCGGAAACGTCCAGCGACCTGTAATTAAAATCCTTCCGTTCTTCATAGAGCCTTTTCCATGCGTTATCCGCCGGAACGCACTCCTCGCACCATTTAGAAACAAGGAGAACGACGTCGCGTTTTTTGTTATCCATAAAAAAATATATCCGAAAAGGTTTATAATTACTTTTTTACCGGTTTACTGACTCGAACATCTCATACATTGAATCTGCTCTTTGATTATTTTTTCCCTGTATTTTTCTACGGCTTCTTTTCCGGTCAGCAGACTGTTTAATTCGCTTATATCGGATGCTTTAACTTTGCTTACCCATGCGTCTTTATAAGGAGACACGTTTAAAAGCAGAGGGTCTTTAAGAAGAGCTTCGTTGACTTCGATTATTTCTCCCGATACGGGCGAAGGAATAGGTCCGACCCATTTTCCGCTTTCTATCGTTGCAGTGTTTCCCCTTTTTTGGACGACGCTTCCTGTTTTTTTAAAAGTAACGTGCAGAATTTTTCCCGCCTGGGTCTGTGCCACGTCGGTCATTCCGAGCATTACGATATTGTTTTCGAGCGGCTTTGCCCACGTGTCTTTTTCTACGTCGTAATATAAATCCTCCGGAAGTTCGCACCCCTGCACTTCAGCCATTTCTCATCCCTCAGTTATCCGCGTTTTTCTAATGCTTATATTTGCATT
>JAJYZM010000201.1 GCA_021799935.1 bacterium
GTTGCTCGTCCCTAAAATACTTTTTAATAATTTAACTACCAATGTGAATACGCTCCTTTTATTTTCCCGAAACCTGAACATTTTCGAATAATATGGAAGGGGAACCGGTAGAGCCGAAATAGCGTATGTCGTCCGCTATTTTTACTATGCCGTTAAATAACTGCATAAGGTTTCCGCTCAATACTATTCCTTTAACGGGAAAGTCTATTTTGCCGTTTTTAATATAAAAACCGGAAGCTCCGAGCGAAAATTCCCCGGTGTAGGGCTTTGCCATATGAAGTCCCATAAGCTCGTTTATATACAGGCCGTCTTTAAGAGAACTTATCATGTCTAAAATATTAGTCCCGCCGTTTTTTATAAAAAAATTAGTCGAACCGATATCGGGCGGCATAGTAAACGACCTGCTTACAGAATTTCCCGTCGATTTCAAACCCGCCCTTTTTGCATATTCTATATCGTAAAGATAGGATTTTACGACCCCGGACGAGCATAATATTTTTTTTTGCATCTTAACGCCTTCCCTGTCGAATATGTCGGTGAGAGCGCCTCCATGCAAAAGTCCGTCGTCGATAATATCTAATTGAGCGGAAAATACTTTTTCTCCTAATTTGCCTTCTAACAGCGATTTCTTTTTATAGACGCTGTCGGCATAAAAAGACTGTTTTAATAAGCCTAGAAGCTCCGACGAAGTAAAGTTATCGAATATTATATTATAACTTCCGCTCGGCACCGCCCTCGCCCCGAGCTGGTCAACCCCTTTTTTCGCGGCGTTCATAGCGGCCTTTTTAAATTTCAGCGCTCCGAAGCTGTGCGAGAAATCGAAATCGAATCCCGAACCTGTGTCCCCGCCGTCCCGCGAAGCGACTGATAAAAATATCTCGTAAAAAGTTTTTTTAGAAGATACATCTACTCCGTTGGAATTATAAAACCTTTTGGATATTAAAGTTTCGGAATAAGAAGGCTTATCGACTTTATATATTTTTTTATCGTACGAATATGCCGTTTCTTCCATTTCCGTCAGAAGCGATTTTTTTGTATTTATATCTATGCCGCTCCAATCGCCGGAATAAATGCCTAATTTTTCCGGCAGGCTTGAATCCGTCAGGCTCGCGTCTTTTTCGGCAAAATCGAAATACTCGTTTTCGTCCATGAACTTCAGGAGGGAATAGGCATTCTCTAATGCGCTTATAATCTTTTGCTCTTCAAAACCGAGGCAGTATGAAAAACTTACCTTTTTTTTATCGCACAGCCTTATATTAAGGCCCTTCGTTTCGGCATTGACGTAATTAGATATTCTGCCGTCTTCCGACTCCATCTTCAATATTTTAGCGTTAAATAAATAAGCTTCCGATTTTATCCCTTTTTTCTTGGAATAATCGCCTATCAGCGAAATTACGGCGTCAAAACCGTCGTTTTGCTTTCCGAAACTTTCGGCCGCCTCATGAAGTTTATTCGGCGCTTTCTCCGAAACTTTACTGTTTTGCTCACGGTCTGTTCCTTTTATGTTCATGTCCGTACCCATTTTTTATCCGTCCCGTTTTCTATTCTTTTTAAAATCTATATTGGGCATTTATTTGTTGTTTATGCGGGAAATTATATCTGCGGCTACTTCCTCGATGGACTTTTCGGTGATATCTATAACATAGGCGTTCAGCTTAGTATATATCGATATGGAATGCGCTAGCTCGTTTTCTATAGATTCCCTCGATACATAATCCTGCGAAAGAGGAAGCCCCATCCTTTTCAGTCTTTCCTTTCTTAAACTTGAAATTCTAAGGGGGTCGGAGGTAAGCCCGAATATCTTTTCTTTGGGGATGCCGTAAACCGATTCGTCTATGCTCTGCGAGTCTATTATAGGTATATTCGCCGCCTTAAAGCCCCTCTGGGCAAGAAACAGGCATAAAGGGGTTTTGGATGTTCTCGAAACTCCGAGTATAAGAGCGTCCGCATCGGATATTTCGTCTATCCTCTGTCCGTCGTCGTGTTTTACGGCATATTCCAGCGCGTCGATTCTTTTGAAATATTCGTCGTTGACCCTGTGAATCAACCCGGGTTTCCTTTCCGGAGACAGATTTAAAATATTTGCTATGGAATTTAGCACCGGGCCTATAATATCTATGCTCGCTATGCCTCTTTCGGCGGATTCCTGAAGCATAATGTTTCTAAGTTCGTCCCTGACGAGGGTAAAAATAACCAAAGCGTTTTTATCCGCGGCTTCGGTAATTATTTCCCTAAGTTTTAACTCCGAATCTATCAGCAGAAATCTCTTAAGATGTACGTCCGGGATAGAAAATTGGGATATTGCCGCTCTCGCAACCTTTTCGGCGGTTTCTCCCGTAGAATCCGATACTACGAAAACATAAAACTCTCCGGCTTGCGCCTGCCCCTGAAACCGTTCTTTGCCTTTATTGTTCATTTTTATATTATATTTGGGTTTTTAATCCCGATTTTTTCCATAAAAGCATGCCGCCTTTAAGGTTATATACATTGTTAAAACCGTGCCTTTTAAGCATGGAGCATGCCGAATAACTTCTTGCCCCGCTGTGGCAGACGGCGATGATTTCTTTATCTTTATAAGCGTTCAGCTCGTTAATCTTTAAAGGCAGAAGCCTTATAGGAATTAACTTTGCATTTTCTATGTGTCCCAGATTTCCTGTGAATTCATGCGGCTCTCTAACGTCTATTATAACCGTATTTTTACCTTTACCCTCCGATATTTTCTTAAAAGCTTCTTCAGGGGTTATCTGATTAACGTCTCCGAACAGCCCTTCCCTTCTGAAAATATTAAACATTCCGCAATTTTCTCCTTTTTTATTTTTTATTTATGTAAATTTTATTTATTATAATACATAGTTTAGATTTTGTCTATACTATGCGGGCGCGTTTCGAATCCGCCCGCTTCGATTTTTATAATTTCAGCATTACGGCGGTTTCGTCGCAATCCGGAAATTTGACGCAGTTTATGCAGTCGCTCCATATTTTATGCGGCAGTTCGGATTTATCGATAATTTTAAAACCCGATTTTTGAAAAAATTGCGGTTTATAAGTCAGGGCAAAAAGGTTTGTTATTTTAAAAAATTTTGCTTCCTCTATACATTTTTTTATAAGTTCGGTCCCGATAAGCTTCCTCGTGTAAGGTCTTTTTACGGCTAACGACCGTATTTCCGCTAAATTTTCCCAAACTATAGTAAGCGCGCATGCTCCTATAACGTCGGGAGTATGACCCGGCGCATCGGCGCTTTCTTCGTCTTCGTTTTCTATTTCGGCAATATAAAAATCCCGCAGATGCTCATATATATCGCTCATAGAGCGCGGAAGCATCTCGCCCGCCTTCGAATATTCCGAGAAGAGATTGTAAAGCGACTTGACGTCGCACATAAGGGCTTTTCTCAGGACGACCTTTATAACCGTTCCGGACTTAATATTTTTTTTGAGGGCGTTATTTGCTCCGGAGCTTTTACCGTGCGCGCTTTCTTCCGCATCGGTTTCGATTTCTATCTCAGTAGGATAAAAAATAGTTCCCCCGCCTTTTTCGTATCTCTGCCTTGCCGTCTTATACAACTAAACCCCTCCTTTTAAGAATTTCTTTAGC
>JAJYZM010000202.1 GCA_021799935.1 bacterium
ATTGCTTATAAAAAAATAGTTTACGGCGAAGAAGGCCTTAATTTTAACGAACTTGAAAAAGAATTGGATTTCGAGGGATTAATAAGTTTCGAAGATCCTCCTAGAAACGGAGTGAAAGAAACGATTGCAAAAGCGGCTGAGGCCGGCATTAGAACTATAATGGTTACGGGAGACCATGTTCTGACGGCCGGTTTCATAGCAAAAGAAGTAGGCATATTGACGGAAAGCGGACGCGTGTTAACGGGCGAAAATCTAGACGGTTTGACTGATGAAGAACTACAAGATACCGTTAAAACAGTTTCAGTTTTTGCAAGGAATACGTCTCAGCACAAATACCGCATTGTTCAGGCGCTCCGCAAAAACGGAGAAATAGTGGCTGTTACCGGAGACGGAATTAATGACGTTTTAGCCTTAAAGAGCGCAAACATAAGCATAGCTATGGGTATTAGGGGAACGGATGCCGCTAAAGAGGCGGCGGATATTGTTTTGGCGGATGACAATTATATTACTATAGCCCATGGCATTTTTGAAGGCAGGAAATTTTTTGATAATCTGCAAAAAGGAATAAAATATTATCTTTCTGTAAAAGTCTCGCTGATACTTATATTTCTTATACCGGTTTTCCTATATATACCCGTTCCTCTTATGCCTATCCAAATAATTATTCTGGAATTATTTATGGATGTGGCGGCATCGACAGGTTTTGTCGCCGAGCCTGCCGAAAAAAATATCTATTCCCGTCTTCCCCGCAATCCGCATGAAAGTATAATTAGCGCTAAGGCTGTTAAAGATATTTTAATTAAAGGGTCGGTTTTGTTCATAGCGGTGAGCTCGGTTTATTTTTATACCCGCCTTAAAAATTTTGATATTGTTCAATCGCGCACGCTTGCTTTTGCGTCATTGATTATCGGATATATAGCGCTTGTTTTTATTTCGCGCTCCGACGACGAATCTATTTTTTCTATAGGATTATTTTCAAATAAGATTATTAATTTCTGGTCGCTTGCGGCCGTCGGATTTCTTTTTTTAGAAATATATATTCCCTTTCTGAGAGAAAGATTCGGTCTTTTTCCGGTCAGCCTCTTGCAATTATTGCTTACAATCTTAGCCACAACTGTTATAATGGGTCTTTTAGAGTTAAGAAAGATATTTGTCCGAGACGTTTACTTGCGGGCTTAAGGCCGGATAAACTTATCTTCGTCAGAGTTTTAACCTTGCGAACTTCTCCCAAACGCGCTTCGCGCTGCGGGTGTTCGAATCCAATTACCTTTTAGATATTTCTTGCTGACTTAGAAGTTAGGTTTTTAACTGGCGGAGAGAGAGGGATGAGCGTCCTTATGGACGCTAAAAGCGACAAACCCCCAAACGCGCTTCGCGCTGCGGGTGTTCGAATCCAATTACCTTTTAGATATTTCTTGCTGACTTAGAAGTTAGGTTTTTAACTGGCGGAGAGAGAGGGATTCGAACCCCCGGATGTTTTAAGCATCAACGGTTTTCAAGACCGCCGCCTTAAACCGCTCGGCCATCTCTCCGTAGAAATGTTATTGTAATATTATAAATATTGATTTCCATTATTGCAATATAAAACTGCCGGACTGGATTAAATCATAATGCGGGCGAATATTTCCGACGATAAAAGCACGCCTTTTAAAGTCAGTATAATATTTTCTTTAGAATTCTGCATAAATCCTTCCTTTATGAATTTATCTATAATTTCACGGCCGGCTAATTCCGACAGTCTTTTTGCGTTAATTCCTGAAGCCGTCCTCAAGGACAGAAATATTTCCTCGTTTATTTTATCTTTTTCCGTAAGGATTTCGATAAAATTGCCGTTATTTTGTATAACGCCGCTATTATCGTTTTCCCTGCCGTAAAATTTTTTTGAAATATTTCGTATATATTTTTCTAAATCAGCCGTATTAGTTTTTCGTAGCTCTTTGCCGTTTTCAAGTTTTAAGAATGATGAAGCCGAAGGACCAAGTCCTAAATATCCGCCTCTTTTCCAATAGTTTAAATTGTGCCTGCTTTCATATCCGTTTTTGGCAAAATTAGATATTTCATAGCGCTTATAGCCATTTTCGGCTAACAATCCGCATAATATTTCGTAATACTCGGCTATGTATTCTTCCGGCGTAAATGCAGTTCCGTTTATTTCCCCTTTTTTACGAATTTCATAAAATTTCGTGCCTTTTTCGACGCTGAGCATATAAGCCGAAATGTGAGCCGGTTCCAAACCCAGTATCGACTTTGCGTCGTTGTAAAAAATATCTTTCGTTTGCCCCGGCAGTCCTATTATTAAATCGAGCGAAATATTTTTAAATCCTGCTTTTTTTGCATTATCTGCCGCGTTATAAATATCGTTTTTATTATGTATTCTGCCGGCAGTTTTAAGTACGCCGACGTCAAAACTTTGAGCTCCGATAGATAAGCGGTTTATACCAAGCGTCTTTAAAGCCGACAGCTTTTCTAAGTTTCCGCTTTCGGGGTTTATCTCCGCGGTTATTTCGGCTCCTTCAGCAATTTCAAAGTTTTCTCTTATATGATTTATCAGGCCGCTAAAAAAACCAGCGGGCATTATAGACGGAGTGCCGCCGCCGAAATATATGCTGTTTACGCGAGAGCCTCCAAGAGAATATTTTTCGGCCTCTAAATTTATTTCTTTTATCAAAAATTCCGGGTATTGCTCTAGTTCAGCCCAGCCGTTTACCGGCTTTAATTTTGATAAAGGAATAGAATAAAAACTACAGTAATTACATTTGCTTTTGCAGAATGGGGCATGAATATAAATGCTTAATTCTTTCATCGATTAGCTCGTTGGTTCTTATAATTAACAATTATATATGATATAATAATAAAAAGTATATTTATTAAATTGAATTTATAAAGATTGGATAAATTTATACCTTTATAAATCCTTAAGCTTAAATAGGAGGTTTAAGTCTATGGATAACGGAAAAGATAAATATTTATCTCAAAAAGCCCTCAAGATAAAAGACGGCGTGTTTTATACCGGCGCTTTCGACCCAGATTTAAGGATATTCGATATAGTAATACCTACCGCAAACGGAACGACGTATAACTCTTATTTTATTCAGGGAAGCCAAAAATCCGCTTTGATAGATACGGTCAAACTCAACACTAAAGACCAGCTGATAAATAAATTAAGCGGTATAACGGATATATCTAAAATAGATTACATCGTTATAAATCATACGGAGCCGGACCATTCCGGAGCACTGCATCTTATCAAGGACATTGCAAAAGACGCGACGTTGGTCTATTCAAAAAATGCGCATCATTTCGTCAAGCATATTATTAAAAAAGATTACAATAATATTACGGTAGGAGACGGGGATTCGCTCGACTTGGGCGGAAAAACCCTGCAGTTTATAAGCGCCCCTTTTCTGCACTGGCCGGACACTATGTTTACCTACTTGAAAGAAGACGAGATACTTTTCCCCTGCGACTTTTTCGGAGCCCATTACTGCGACCCTAAGGTTTTTAACGATTTATTGGCGGACAAAGACGAGGCTTTCGAAGCGTTTAAATATTATTTTATTCA
>JAJYZM010000203.1 GCA_021799935.1 bacterium
TTTCAACATCGAATAAGAGTCGTCGAGCTCTTTTTTTAACCTCCTGACTATTCCGAGGAGGTCTTCGATTTTATTTTCGTTTGAAACCGTATTTTTCATATATGCCTGTCAACCTTTAAATTTTTGCTATTCGCCGGTAATATTTAAACTGTTTATCAGCCCTTCGGCAATTTTTGAAGAATCGGCATAATTTCCCGATGCTATATTTTGCTTGATATCGTTAATTTTGGAAAGAGGAGCCGACTGGGCCTCGTTCACTGCGCTTTTTAAACTGCCGATAAAACTAGCGCCTTCCGAAATGCTGACCTTATCGGAACCTGCCGCCTGACCGGCTTCAGGGCCGTTTACTTCTTTTTTCTTACCGTTATTGTTGTTTTGCGGTATTTCGCCTATAACGGACGACGTAATTCCGGAAATTTCGATTGCCATACTTTTTACCTTCTTTCTAGAAATTTAATCTTGATTTATATGACAATCGACATTTTTATACTATAACTTTAATACTCCCTACGTACCTTAAATTATCTTTATTTCCGCCGATAAAGCCCCCGCCGCCTTAATAGATTCGAGTATAGATATTATGCTTGACGTTGAAGCACCCACGGCATTTAAGGCTTTTACGAGTTCGGCCACAGTCAATCCGTTTTTCAAATAAAATGCGTTGGGGACTCTTTTTTTGTTTATCTTAAGCGTTATATTTCTGTTAGATATAGCAACCGGATTTATTTTTATATTTCCGCCCATTACTACGGTTCCAGACCTTTCGTTTATAACTATGATAGCTTTTGAATGCGTTTTAACGTCTATAGCGTCTATAACCGAGATAAACTGCGAAACGTTTCCTTTGTAAGAAGCGGGAACGGCGACCGATACGCTTGTAGAATTGAGCGGCTTTGCCGTTCCTTTGCCTATTTTTGCGTTTATAGCGCCGGCAATTCTCGACGAGTCGGTAAAACTGGGGTTTTTAAGAATCAGACGGACGTTGCTGAAAGTATTGAGTCCTATAGACACGCCTTTTTCTATGACTCCCCCGTTGTCGATAATGCCCGACGTCTGGAAATTTTGCGATACCGGCACATATCCGGGAAGAGGCATAACGTTTTCGGATGCAACGCTGCCGCCCGTAGATACGCTGCCCTGGCCGAGCGCGTAAACCTTCCCGTCCGGTCCTTTAAGCGGGGTCATCAATAAAACTCCGCCCTGCAAACTTTCCGCATTTCCGATAGAACTTACGGTAACGTTTATTCTTTCGCCCGGAACGGCGAAAGGAGGAAGCTCCGCAGTAACCATAACGGCGGCGGTATCCCTGATTTCGTATAGAGAAGCCTCGTTGGTATTGATGCCTAATTTTGACAGCATAGTAACTATGCTCTGCTGGGTAACGTTAACGCCCCACTGGTCTCCCGTTCCGTCAAGACCGGTAACGAGGCCGTAGCCGACTATGGGGTTGCTCATAGCGCCGTATATCGAAGTGATATTTCCTATGGTTGCGGCGGAGGAAAAATCCGGCGCGGAGCACGCGGCAAACAAGCCTAATAATAATATTAACGCCGGTAAAAGTATTTTTTTCTTCATAATTTTTATTTTTGATTATATTTAGAACGGCCAGATATCCTGCATGAGCTTATACAGCCAGTTCGGGCTTTGCGAACTGTTGACATAACCTCTGCCGTTTATCCATATTCTTTCGTCGGATATCTGGCTCGACAAAATCGTGTTCGCCGGAGATATGTCTATCGGCCTGGCTATGCCTTTAATTAATAAGAATCTGGTTTCTCCATTAACGGAAACTTTCCTTTCTCCCTTAAGTTCGACATTGCCGTTAGGATAAACTTTAACGACCTGGGCCTGAATAACCGACGAAATCTGACCGTTTTCCGCTACTCCGCCGCCGCCGTTAAAAGTTTCGACGTTTGACCCGTTATATCCGGTAGGTTTTGCCGTAGAAAGAGTGCCGAAAGCGATACTGCCAAGACCGGACGAATTGTGCGAAAGCGCAGTTGCGGAAGAATCCTGAACCTGCGTCTGGTCGTTCACTATAATCGTAACCGTATCGTTTAGCTTAAAAGCCGTGTTATCGGTATAGAGGTTCGTTCCGGTTCCCGTTCCCGTCCACAGAGAACCGAGCGCCGGTTTTCCTTGAATCCCGCCGTTCTGTGCCGTAGGCTTAACATATGTAGGCGGAATCATGGATTTAGGCGGATGAACGCCGCAGCCGGTTAAGACAAGCGGCAGTAATACAGCGGCTAAAACCAACAAGTTATTTTTATTTAATTTATATTTTAATTTCATATTATCCGTTTTTACCTTTTTATATTATCTTATCTGACCGCTACGGATTTATCCGATTTTACCAGGCAGTTGAGAACCGTCCCCGATTGGATATTTTTAACCCTGATTACGGAGTTCAAAGCGCCCGCCTGAAGCGCCATACCTTTTGTTTTTAAAATTAATCCGGAGCTTTTATAAATAATATTTACGGTATCGCCGAAATTAATTATCCTTTTTCTCTCGGTATTTGCTTTAGTTAAAGCCGAACCCGCCGCAATAAAAAATTTAGCTTCCCTTCCTGCGATGTTTTTATCGTTCAGATAATACCCGTCGTTCAGACCCGGAATATTTTTATACGATATTTTAACGTCGCCCGGCTTTATAATTTGAAATTTGCCGAGCGTTTCCGCGGCTGAGGCAACCGGAGCATAGATTTCCGTTTTAAACGTAACGTCGTCGATGCCTTTAATCGTTCCGCTTTTTTTGTCCGATATTTTTATTATTGCGGTATGATAACCCGAATATTTTAAATTATTAATTGCGACGTTAACGGAATAAGTTTTTAATACGCCGTTCGTAATTTTAAAGGGAATATTATAGGCAAAATTAGAGAAATGAAAATATTTTTTAAATTTTAAAGGAATTTTGCTTAAGTACGATTTTATAACCATCCGCTTTAAATTCGGTTTTTTTGCCGCATAGGCACATCCCGAATCCGAAATAACGGAAAACGAAACAGCCGCTAAAAATATTAAAGCGAAAGCCGCTATTTTAAACATAATAGTTTCATTTAACTTGTATCCCGCCTGCGCAAGAATGATAGAATTAATATAAATTAATTTTTACTTCATATATTACGATATTACGGTATTAAGCCGCTCATAGTCTGGAGCATCTGGTTTGCGGCGGTAATCGCTTTAGAGTCTATGGTGTATGCATTTTGGGCAGTTATCATAGATACCATCTGTCCGACAAGATTTACGTTCGACATTTCTAAAAAACCCTGCTGAATAGTGCCTAGCCCGTTTTCGTTGGGCGTGCCTACCTGCGGAACTCCGGAAGCCGAAGTCTGCAGATAAAGGTTATTGCCTATACTGCTGAGTCCTGCAGGATTTATGAAATTAACAAGCGTTATGGTTCCTATCTGGGCAGGATTAGTCTGCCCGGAAATAGCCGCGGAAACCGTTCCGTTTTCGGAAATGGTAACGGAAGTAGCGTTAGGCGGTATGGTAATTGGCGGAACAAGCTGATTGCCGTTAGCATCGACAAGCTGTCCCTGCGAATTCGTCT
>JAJYZM010000204.1 GCA_021799935.1 bacterium
TTTAAAAATTCTAAATTCTTTGAATTGTTTATAGTAGAGAGCTTCTCCAATTGCTCTTTGATATTTCGCAACTCTTTCCCAATCCCCTTTTTTTCCATAACCCCACTTATTAAGTAATTGTTAATCATTATGCAGTCATAAATCAATCATTAAACAATCATATAACAATCACGATTTAATCATGACTATTATTATTGATAAAGTATTTAAATATTTCGCATACGCAAAATAAATCATGGATTAGCGGAATTTTGGTTTGAATTTTATACAAGCTGCCTTAAGTATAAATAGGTCTTTTTTTATTGATTGGTTGATTTGGGATAGAAAGTTTTATTATTTTTTATATCAAATAACTTATTTAATTAGTGATGCAAATGCAAGAAATAGACTTGCCTCTCGAAAAATTAATTAAATTGAAGGCAAAAAAGAAAATTCTGGATAAAATAGAAAATTATTCGAAATGCAGGATAACAATCGGGGATAAATCGGTAGTTATAGAGAGCAAGGAACATGCAGATGCATACGGTGAATTCTTGGCATATAACATAATCAACGCTTTTGAAAAGGGTTTTGATATAAATACAGCATTTCTTCTTGTTAACGAGGAGTATTATTTTTCATATATAGACATAAATCAGGTATGGCCGGATGAAAAAAGGAAACGCCAGATAAAAGCAAGGATTATCGGAGAAAACGGAAGGACAAAGAGGTATATAGAAAGCGTGAGCTCGGCCAAGATAAGCGTGCATGATGATTTTGTTGGATTTATAGGCAAGGTAGATAATATCGCAGAAGCTGAAACCGCAGTAAGAGCTATTATAAATGGCGGAACACATAAACAAGCATATAATAAGATGGAAGCGCACCATAGAAAGAATAAATCCAACGCTTTTATAGATTATTGATTCGTGAGAGGTGACCGAATGGCGATGGGAAAAGACATATTTAACGAATTCAAAGAACATTCTATATCGGAATTTTTTAAAAAAAACAGGCAGATGCTTGGTTATTCGAGTACTGTGAGGTCGCTTGTAACCGTTGTACATGAATATGTTTCAAATTCTATAGATGCAACCGAAGAAGCTGGAATACTTCCGGATATAACAATAAAATTAGAGAAAATCTCAGAAAACAGGTATACTGTAGAGGTATCAGACAACGGACCGGGAATACCCAAGAATATTGTCGGAAGGGCGTTGGGGATGATACTTGCAGGAACAAAGTTCCATAGAAATGTTCAGCAGAGGGGGCAGCAGGGCATAGGGGCGGCAGGATGCACTTTATTCGCTTTAACTACTACTGGAAAGCCGATACATGTCATCTCTTCAATGGATTCAGGAAGGGCATTTTCATGCGATATATCGATAGACACCTTGCATAACAAACCTATAATGGGAAATTTTGTCGAATTGGAAGAGGTAAAAAGAGGGCTTACTGTAAAGGGAGAATTTGGCGACGTAAAATATGATACAGGAGAACACAGCATATTCGAATATCTGAGAAGAACGGCGCTTTCAAACCCACATGTTCAGATAACCTTTATTGATCCTAATAACAAGGAAGTCATATTTCCAAGATCCATAGATAAAATACCAGAAAAACCGCGAACGGCGAAACTTCATCCATTGGGCTTGACTATAAGCGATTTAATTGAAACTGCTCATTCATCCAAAAACAGCAAATTGTCAAATTTTTTGATGGAGAATTTCGCAAGATTTAGCCAGGGAAAAATTAATGAATTAAAAGGCATGTTGGATGTGGATTTTGACAAAAAACCCAGCGGATTGACATGGGAGGATGCGGAAAAGATAATAAAAGCTTTTAAAGAGATAAAATGGATTGCGCCAGAATCTGCGCATATAATGCCTATAGGCGAGGAACAGATAAAAACCGCATTAAAAAATATAATGAATCCGGACTTTATGTATGTTGTTGAAAGAAAACCGAAGGTGTTCAGAGGCGGTTTTCCGTTTATAGTGGAAGCGGCGATAGCATTTGGCGGAAGCGCCGGGAAAAAATCCGAGGAGGGGTATTCTGGAAATGTGTTGCGCTTCGCAAACAAAGTGCCGCTTCTTTTTGATACCGGAAATTGCGCAATAACCGATGCAGTCAAGGAAATCCAATGGAAAAGATATAACATAGACATGGAGAAGCAGCCCGTAAGTTTGTTTGTGAATGTTTCTTCCGTACACATTCCGTATTCGGGTGTCGGCAAAGAATCGATATCGAAAGAGGCAGAGATAATAGAGGAAATAAAACTTGCATTGATGGACGCTGCAAGGGGTCTCCAGCACTTTATATATAAAAAGCAAAAGTTGAGCCTTTTTGCGGGCAGATATAAAACAATAATGAGGTATACGAACCAGCTTTCAAAAGACCTAAGCCAGCTTTCGGGGAAGGATAAAGAGATAATACAAAAAATGCTGGAAAAAATTGTGGAAGAGCACTATCCCAGAAATAATAAAGAGGATGTTGTTGAAGACGGAGCAGAAAATAATTTAGAGGATAAGGAATGAACTATGCTAGTGTTGATTCTGGCGTGTCGGCATCCAACAACTTTATTTTTTCTGAATTTATATAAAATTTGAGTTTCTCTATATCCTCTCCTTCCATGGAATATAGCTTCTCCTTGAATTCGTACATTAAATCATAATTAAGAAATGCCAGATACGTCTGCCCATTTTTGTATATTGGAACGTTTTTAAATTTGGTTGTATCAGAATAAATTATTATGTAGTTCTTTGAGCCTTTTATTGTGACGATTATATCCGCGTATTCGCTTGTGTCTATCTCTGTAAACATATATGCATGGCTAATAAACCATACTCTAAGTTTCTTGAACGTAGCAAGGTATACTATATCGTGCCCGCTTTTTTCTATCCATTCCTTTGGCGCATACAAATTGTCTTCAAGTAATAAATATTTAGAATCGACAAGTTGATTGAGCAGAGATTCGATGTTATGGTATGTCAAAAACACCGGCATACCCCCGTACCTGATATTGTTTGCAATGGCGGTTTTCACTTCTTCTTCCGAAAGAGGCATATACTTCCAATGATAATAAATATTCAGTTTATCGAACGTGCTAACTATATTGGCAGGTTTGAGTGTTATGTTTGTCAAATTTTGGGATGGCATCGCAGGTATGTCTATATAAAATTCGTCTTTATTGGGACCTTTTATTACCGTCATCAATATTATCATAATTACGGTTATGATGCCTATCTCTATATATTTCCCGCTTACCGTGATTGATATCGGCTTGTTTGATGCGGTATATACAAAATTTCGCGACAGTGTCGCTATGGAAAAATTCAAATTTCCATACAGCTCTGGCGCGCCTTGTGAGAGTGAATATATTATAGTGCCGTTGTTTATTACCCCTTTTGAAGGGTTTTTCCCGTTCAAGGATATCGTATAATTTATATTAGACAAAGGAATTCCATGTATAGTTAGATAAAATCTGTACGAATTATTCGCAAAGTCGCTGTATACAAGGCTTATATTAGGATTTGGTATATTCAAAAATGCCGAAGCATAGGTAAAACCATTTAGGC
>JAJYZM010000205.1 GCA_021799935.1 bacterium
TAAACGTTCCGATTGCAAGCACGACCTCGGAGGCGGCGGGGGAATAAGAAAATATAACATGAAATCTCGCAACCATATATACTCCCGCGGTAACCATCGTCGCCGCATGGATAAGGGCGCTGACCGGAGTAGGTCCTTCCATGGCGTCTGGCAGCCATACATGCAGAGGAAACTGAGCCGATTTTCCTACTGCCCCGGCAAATAAAAGCAAAGCTATAATCGTCGTCGTATAAGCGGGTATGGACGGAACAGCCGCAAATACGGCTTCATAGTTAAGGGTTTTGGTCGTTGCGAATAAAAGGAAAATGCCTACCGCAAATCCGAAATCCCCGACCCTGTTAACTATAAAGGCTTTTTTCCCGGCATCGGAAGCGGATTTTTTTTCATACCAGAATCCTATTAAAATATAAGAGCAGAACCCGACCGCCTCCCAAAATACATATAAAAGAAGCAGATTATTCGAGATTACGAGCATTACCATCGAAAAAACAAAAAGGTTCAAAAACGAAAAATATCTGGAAAAACCTTTATCGCCCTGCATATATCCTATGGAATATATATGAACCAGCGCGCTTACTCCGGTAACCATAACGAGCATAATCACCGAAAGCCTGTCTATGACAGCCGATACGCCGGTCTTAAATATGCCGGCATAAACCCAGGGGTACAGGGTATCCGTAAATCCGTGGGAATAAGCGACTATAAAGAAAAGAACGACGGATAAAATAAAAGAGGCTACTACAAAACCGCTGGCGATATATCCGGACAAACCCTTAAAATACTTTCCGAACAAACCCCATAAAAGCCAGCCGGAAAGCGGAAATAAAGGAATTAACCACGTGATTAATATTTTTAAATCCATTGTAAACGATTACCTTTAAGTTTTAATTTTTCAATTCGTTTGCCTTATCGATATCTACCGTTCCCTTTTCCCTGTAAAAAGCAATAGCTATGCCCAGAGCTATTGCCGCCTCCGCCGCGGCGACGACTATAACGAAAATCACGAATATATCTCCGGAAATCAGGTTCAGGCGGTTAGACACGGCTACAAACCCCAGATTAGCGGCATTGAACATAAGTTCTAAGCTCATGAAAACGACTATTAAATTCTTTCTTACTATTACTCCGAGAGCTCCGATACAGAAAATTATGCTAGCCACTATCAAATAATTGTTCATAAGTTTATTGCGCCTGCAATTAGAATTTAATATTTTTTCTTAGCAAATAAATAAGCGCCTATTATTGCTACAAATAAAAGGATAGAAGCAATCTCGAAAGGCAGCATATACTCCGTAAATAAAAATTCCCCTATAATCTGAGTATTTCCGATTTTTTTAATTAGAGCGCGGGTAAAAATACCCGTGGGTTTTTTTTGCGCTCCGTTGATTATATAAAGAACTATTTCGGCAAACAAAATTAACGAAATCAGCCCCCCGATAATTTTTTGATGCAAGTCCGACCCGATATTTTTTATTCTCGAAATATTAAGCAGCATAATGACTAAAACCACGAGAACCATTATAGCGCCGGCATATACAAGTATCTGCATGGCCGCGAGAAACTGCATATCTAAAATTACGTAAAAACCGGCAAGCGCAAAAAAGCATAGGACTAAATATAGCGCCGACGTAAGCGGATTTCTCATCGTTACGACCATTAAAGCCGAAAAAATAGCGATAAAAGAAAAAACATAAAAAAGCGCTTCCAAAGTTATCCTCTTTTATTTAATATTTTTAAAATTTTAAATTTACCTTGATTTTATTAATTTTTCTATTCCGTAAATTCCTTCGTCTCTGGTATAAAAAGCGACTTCGTAATCGCTGCCCATGCTTATAGCTTCTTCCGGACAGATTTCTTCGCAGTATCCGCAGCAGATGCATCTTAGCAGGTCTATCTCGAATGACGACGGATGCCGCCTTCCGTCATTGAACGTTCCCGCTTTAAGCTTATCCAAGCTGCGATTATGTTTTTGCCTTTCCGTAAGTTCATGCTCGAATCCGTAATCTACGTAACCGGATTTTATTTTAATAGCTTCGGAGGGACACACGGTCTGGCATAAAAAACATGCTACGCACCTTAAAGAGCCGTCCCCGTTAACGTTAAGATGGGGAAAAGCCCTGAACCGTTCCGCTATCGTAAGCCTTTCTTTAGGATATTGAAACGTCACGGGTTTGCGAAAAAAAGTTTTAATAGTCGTTTTTAGCCCTACTAAAAAATTTTTAGAAATTTCTATAATCGAATTTTCCTGTTTTTCGGTATTCATATCTTTTCCGTTTTTACCTGTTTAATAAAATCATTATAAAACCGGTAACTATGATATTGGCTAAAGCCAAAGGCAACAGGAATTTCCACCCGAGATCCATAAGCTCGTCGTACCTGAGCCTGGGATACGTCCACCTGAGCCATAGATATATAAGTATTACAAAAAACACTTTGATTAAAAACCATAAAACAGAGGGAAGAAAAGGTCCCTGCCATCCGCCAAGAAACAACGTTACTATTATTGCGCTGTTAACCACCATCTGGGCATATTCGCCGATAAAATAAAACGCAAATTCCATGCTGGAATATTCCGTATGAAATCCTGCGACAAGCTCCCCTTCCGCTTCTCCTAAATCAAAAGGAACCCTGTTCATTTCCGCGGTAGATGCTATAAGATAGATTATAAACCCCACCGGCTGATACACTATAAACCACATATGCGACTGTTCGGAAACTATTTTCGCAAGGCTTAAATCTCCCGCAATCATTATTATGCCCACGATAGAAAGAACAAGGGCGACTTCGTAGCTTATCATCTGCGCGGCGGTTCTTATTCCTCCGAGCAGGGAATATTTGCTGTTGGAAGCCCAACCTCCCAACACTACTCCGTAAACTCCCAGCGAAGTTAGCGCGAGAATAAAAAGTATTCCTATATTTACGTCTGTTATTTGAAGCGGAACCGTATGCCCCATAATCTTTACCGGCGCGCCGAAAGGGATAACCGCGAAAGTGGTCAAGGCGGGAATAACCACGATTATCGGAGCCAAAAGAAATAAAAATTTATTAGCGCCTGCAGGAATAATATCTTCTTTAAAAAACAGTTTTATCCCGTCGGCTATCGGCTGTAATAATCCATGGAATCCCGCTTCCATAGGACCCATTCTGTTTTGTATCCTGGCGGCTATCTTGCGCTCTAAAAGAGTGAGATATGCGGCGGCACCCAAAAGTCCGGCAAAAACGATTAAAATTTTAATAATATCCGCAATAAGCCAAAACATCATATTTTATAATATCTTTAATTAATAAAATTTTTTAGTTTTATCGTTATAGTAAAAATTACTTCTGGCTTTAATTTTATTATAATATATCATATCTTTTGTTTTAAATGAATCTATAAAGCGCGCCAATTCATCTTTTATATAATAATTAAAAGAGTGTCCGAGCCTGTTTGAAATTTCGAGCAGGATAGAGGGAATATCTTGCCTGTACTCTCCCAAATTGAACTCGTTGTTTACTCCGATTATTTTGCCTTCGAAATTTTCATAAATAGAGCCTCTGCT
>JAJYZM010000206.1 GCA_021799935.1 bacterium
GCAGCATAAAAAAATTTGGGATGATTCCCATAAGAAATCTTGGTGGGCACAGTGTCGAAAAAAATAATTTGCATGGAGAGATATTTATACCTAACTACGAGGATGATAATGAAACGGAACTTAAAGAGGGCATGGTAATTGCCATAGAGCCTTTTGCCACTACTGCTTCAGGAAAAGGGTTTGTAACTGATGGAGATATATGTGAAATATATACCTATGTGGAGGATGCGCAGACAAGATCACAAATATCCAGAAACATCCTGGCTAAAATAAAAGAGAGATATGCTAAGGAGCCGTTTGCTGCCAGGTGGCTTGCGGAAATAGCAGACTCGAAATTTGCACTTTACTCTGGGATACAAGAACTTGTAAAAACAGGAGCCCTAAAAAGAAATCCAGTACTGGTTGAGACTGGAAATAAAATTGTCTCGCAGTCAGAAGTTCTGATAATTGTCGAAAAGGATTCGTGCAAAGTAATGACAAAATGAAGGATTTGGTTTTTTTCCAAGCGGGTTATGTGACAGCGCCGCCTTTTTGTAGGCTTTGGGACAAAATTACTATTCTAAAATGAAATTTTGGTGAATTCTGGAGAGAAGTATGCTAGATAACAGGATTGCCGAATATTATGTATGTTAATTTTTAGAAATTCTTCTATCTCCCTTCTCCATGGGATTCTCTTTCTTATCGGAGTAGGTTCTCTTCTTTTTATCATGGAATTTACTGCTTCTGATATTGAACGGTTATGATACATATTTAAAAATCCTTGAGGATCCAATACTAACTCATAAGTCATCCTTTTCCAGTCTTTTACTTTATAACTTTTGAATGTACAATTTGATTTTGGTAATGAATATAACGTTGCCCCATATTCAAAAACTTGTTTGCATATACCTCTACATGCATATAAAGTATCACCAACCACAAATGAAAGATTTGGAAGGTTTGTGCGTGTTTGTTGTATTACATTAGGAAAATGTTGTAACTCACCAATGTGATGGTCGCTGGTTGTTGAAAACCCAGAAATTACTTTTGTATGTATTCCTGCTGCAATTACTGAATATTGGAAATCGTGTTTTTTGCTTGGCCATTTATTTTCTATTTCTTTAGAATTTTTCCTTTGTTCAGAACGTTTATTTTCATAATTTACCTTCAACGAAGTTGGATCACCAGTTCCATCAACTCCTATTACTGTTTCTATCAAATTACTCCATTCATTTGTAATTTTGAATATTTCGTCAAAAAGGATTTTTGTACGGTTTGGGTCATATCCTCTTTCTACTGTCTTATAACTGAAACTTTTTGAGAATTTAATTGCAGTTAGTACTTTGAGAAATCCTGCCGCTACTCTATTAGAAAAACCAAAATAGCATTGTAATAACATTATTTTTGCAATATCATTCACTTCTATTGAAGGCCTGCCTGGAGATCTTTTTCTGTTGTGTTTTTCTGAATTTATTCTTTCGTATGCAGTATCGACAACATCATTAATCATTTGAAACATATCTTTAATTTCATTGATTTGTGCCTCGTCATACTTACTCCAATCTATACGTTTCATTTCCTTTTCTTCATATTCAAATTCGCCGCTTCTTATTGCAGTCACGATGTTTTGTAAGTCCCTGCTCCATAACCTTCGCATTCCATTTTCAATATTTTTCACCATAATACCACTAATAATAATTTTAACCCAAAAGTATTTAAGGATATCCTTAGGATATACATAATAAAGATATAAAAAGAATTGGGGTAATAATTAATTGTGAGTATGATGTCGAAGAAAAAAGATGTTGAAATTGCTAAAGAAGCGTTACAATTAAGTAAAGAGGTTGAAACATTTTACGAAAAAAATATTACTAAATTTGGGAATTCGGCAAAAATAGACGCACCGAAATCTTACATCGGAAGACGGGCATTTATAATTATATTAAAAAAATAAAATTGATTTTGTCCCAAAGCCCTTTTTGTGATTAGATATAAATATTTAGATAAATAAAATATTAAAAGACCGAATATTTATAGAATTTGGGGAGGGGTTTGAAAAGTTGGTGCATTACTGTGAATAAATTAATAGACATAAAAGAAAAAACAAAAAAAGATTCTGAAGTAATAGAAAAGGCCAAAAAAGTCAAGAGGGCTTTAAGTATAGTTGCACTTACGGCATTTGTTGGTGCGGCTTCTTTAGTGGCACCCAATATTTCAAAACCAGTATCAATATCAGAATCAGGAAAGCCCGTAGCCAGTATTTTATTAAACAAGGGATATGGGCATATTGAAAATAAGAAAATGCCGGCTTACCGATTGGTTAACCCTGATAAAAATTATATATCATTATTGCCTTTTGCTTATTCGGCTAAGACAAATAAAAATTTTGAAGGATATTTGAAAGGTAATCAAAATAATTTCGTTTTAACATACTCCTCAAAAAGCATTTCGCTTCAAGAAATAATGACAAAATATAGTAGATATAGCGAAAATGTTGATATAAAAATTGCAAACAGAGTCATTGAAAAATTCTGGGAAGAGGTAAAACCAATTGCAAAAGAATATAATGTCCCTCCTGAACTCATCTGTGGAATTATCATGATCGAATCCGCAGGTAAAAATTATGAAAAATCGGGTGTGGGCGCAGCAGGGCTTATGCAAATAAATCCAGTGCATTTTGAAAAGTATGGCCTTGATTGGAATAATATATTCAATCCAAAAATAAATATTAGTGCGGGCACCGCAATTTTAGAAGAAGCGGTAACAAAATTTATTGGCGATAGTGGAAAAAACACCATAACTAAATATTTTTCGGATTTGTTGATGGGGGCACAACCAGACCCGCGGCTTCAAGATATGATTTCTTTGGTTATTGCTAGTTATAACCGTGGAATATCAGGAGTGATAGACGCTACTGCGTATAAAGGAATGTCTGCATTTGAAAGGGCAGATTACGTTAATGCGGTAAAGGGTGCAACCCTGCTTATTTATAAATTAAGGTTACAAGAAAAAAAACAGATAGTTGAAATCGCAGAAAATAGGGTAATTGATAAGGCAAGTATTAGTATAGGGTAAATTATAATTTAAGGCGGCATGTTGCCGCCTCATTTCTGGGTAAACCGAGAAAAACTCGGCAATATATTTATGAATGTATAAATATATAAATCTTGCTACTAAAGTAAATAAATAAGGATGCGGGTATATTTTAGCTGCCGTTATGTTATGCTATTTTTCACTTTTATTATAACACTATGATTTTAAATAGATACTAAAAGTAATTATTTTTAATAAAGTATAAATATTTTACTTTAGTAAATATATATAAGAAAGAGCGTGACCGACGCCATAAAATACGGAGCGGTAACCGTCTCATTCTCTGGGTGATAGAGTGGAAGAAAAAAAGAAAAAAGAGTTAGCGAAAGCTACGGAAAATGCAGAAAAGTCTATAAAAATGGTTTTGAGGGAGACCTGCGAGATCCTTAACCCTGAAGTGGAAAGCAAAGTAGTAAGTGAGATATATGAAGCAGTCAAAACAACGGCATTTGCATATGGCTTGG
>JAJYZM010000207.1 GCA_021799935.1 bacterium
CGTAGCGGCATTCAGGAAACTCGGCATCGGTATTAAAAAACAAAATTTAAACGGCCGGCCCAAAGATTTAGTAATCGAAGGAGCCGGACTTTACGGTTTAAAAGAGCCCGAATCGGTCATTAATACGGCTAATTCAGGCACGCTCACCCGGCTTCTTGCAGGAATACTCGCCGGAAACGATTTTTTCTCCGTAATGTCGGGGGATAAATACCTTAATTCGCGTCCTATGCGGCGTATAATCGAGCCTTTAAGCCTTATGGGAGCCAAAATAACGGGACGCCGTAAAAATGCTTATCCTCCCCTTGCAATTTCCGGAGGCGGTTTAAAATCTATTTTTTACGAAGTTCCGGTTCCCAGCGCGCAGGTTAAATCATGCGTTATTATGGCCGCTCTTTTTGCGGAAGGAGATACGGTTATATACGAGAAAAAAGAAACGAGAGACCATACCGAAAATTTATTAAAACTGCAGGGCTATCCGGTTACCGTCGATGTTCCGGAAAACGGCGGCAGTCTTATAACGGTTAAAGGGCGCGGCAGAGGCGAATTACTGCCTTTTAATATTAATATCCCCGGAGATTTCAGCAGCGCCGCCTTTTTTATCGCGCTCGGCATCTTAAATAAAGGTTCCGAAGTAAGAATTAAAAATATTCTCGTCAACGAAAAGAGGACGGGACTCCTTAAGGCGCTTAAAATGATGGGGGCGGACGTTAATCTGTCCGTTACCGGAGAAATCCCCGAAAAAACCGGCGATATAAAAGCAAAATATTCCGCTCTTAAAGGAATAACGGTTCCTCCGGAACTGGTTCCGGACATGATAGACGAATTTCCTATTTTTTCCGTAATCGCTTCTTTTGCCGAAGGCAAAACAACCGTTACCGGGGCAAATGAATTAAGGGTGAAAGAAAGCGACAGGATTAAGACCATAGTCTATAATTTAAAAGCCGTAGGGGTCGATATAAAAGAACTGGAAGACGGATTTGAGATAAACGGCAAACCCGATTTTAAAAACAGGGAAAATTTAACGGTTTTAAATTCTTTCGGCGACCACAGGATAGCTATGTCTATGTTCATCGCAGGCCTTATCCTTAAAAACGCAAAAATAGAAATCCGCGGCATTAGATGCATAAATACTTCTTTCCCCGAATTTTTCGATACGGTTTCCGGATTGATAAGCCGATAAGAATACTTTAATTATAAATCAAGGAATTTCTAAATGAAAATAATAGTGGCTCCTTCCGCCGGTTTTTGTTTCGGCGTTAAAAGGGCGGTCAATATGGCTTTAGACGCGGCGGAGAAATGCAGGCCGTTAGAAAAATTAAATACCCTGGGACCCATAATACACAATCCGCAGGTGGTTAAATCTTTAGAGGAGAAAGGCGTATTCCAGATAGACGACGTCGATTGCGGCTGTTTCGACACCCTGTTGATACGCTCCCACGGCGTTAAAGCGGAAGTTATGGAAACGCTTAAATCCAAAGGCGTAAAAATAATAGACGCCACATGCCCTTTCGTGAAAAAAGCGCAGAATTATATAAACGAAGCCGCTTTAAAAGGCTATTTCATAATAATGGTCGGGGATAAAAACCATCCCGAGGTCCAAAGCGTGATAAGCTTTGCGTCCAAGGACAGATTTTTAGTGATTAATAATCTTGCCGATCTGGAAAAAGTTCCGGTATCAGAAAAGCTGGCTTTAATTTCTCAGACTACGCAGGATGTAGATTTTTACAGGCTCGTTATAGACGAAATAAATAAAATAGCGAAAGGCGGGGCGGTCGTTTTCGATACGATTTGCGACGCCACCATGATAAAACAGGAAGAGTCTAAAACTATAGCTTCTAACGTCGATGTTATGATAGTCGTAGGGGGCTACAACAGCGCGAATACCAATAAACTGCAAAATATATGCAAAGAGATTCAGCCTAATACATATCATATAGAAACCGAAAACGAAGTCAACCCAGAATGGTTTGTAAACGCTGAAAGCGTCGGCATAACCGCCGGAGCATCCACTCCCGACTGGATAATAGAGCGGGTTTTAAAGAAAGTCCGCGATATAGACGAAGCCGGGTTAAAAAGATTTGCTTAATTTATTTAAATGTGGTAGATTAGTTTTATTAAATTTAGGAGGTAGTAATATATTTATGGCAAAAAAAAGTTTTAATCAATTCAAATCCGTTAACGCGGGCGACGGCAATCCCACCGAATTCGAGATTCTGCTCGGTTCCTATGAAAGCATGAACAGCAAAGGGCTCGTGAGGCAGGGAAAAATCTTAAATATCGACAATGATTATGTTTACGTCGATGTAGGCGACAAGTCCGACGGCATAATTACTATACAAGAAATATCCTCCGGCGGAACCGTCGATATTACTTCTATTGAAATAGGCGGTTCTATAGAAGTTTTTGTAGGGAGTTACGACGATAAACTAGGGTATTTAATATGTTCCAGAGAAAAAGCCAAAAACGTTTACGCGCTTGACGACATAGAAAACGTGTGCAACGGCAACGAACTGATAAAAGGCACCGTCGCGGCGAAGACCAAAGGCGGCTTAATAGTCGATTTGAACGGAGTTACGGCGTTTCTGCCGGGTTCGCAGATAGACGTTAAACTGACCAAGGATTTCGACGCTTTTCTGGGAAAGACTTTAGACCTCAAAGTTATAAGCGTAGATAAAAGAAATTGCAACGTAATAGTATCCAGAAGAAAAGTCATAGAAGACGAAATAAAAAAATTAAAGGAAAATGTTTTAACCGATATAAAAGAAGGCGACGTGCTGGAGGGAATAGTTAAAAATATTACCGATTACGGCGTTTTTGTAGATTTAGGCGGTATGGACGGACTTATTTATATTACGGACATATCATGGAAAAGAATATCGCACCCTTCGGAAATATTAAATCTCGGACAGAAAATAAACGTTAAAGTTATTAAATACGATGAAGAAAAACACAGGGTTTCGTTAGGCTATAAACAGCTTTTCGACGACCCGTGGCAGAATATAGCCGACAGGCACAAACCGGGGGATATAATTGAAGGCGTCATTATAAATATTACCGATTACGGCGCATTCGTCGAACTCGACGACGACGTAGAAGGGCTTATTCACTTGTCCGAAATGACATGGGAAAAAAAGCAGATAGACCCTAAAACGTTTTTAACCAAGGGCCAGAGAGTAAAAGCATCGATATTAAGCATAGAGCCTGAAGCCAGAAAATTATCGCTCAGCCTGAAAAGGCTTACGGAAAGCCCTTGGAATTTATTGAAAGATAAATATCCCGTAGGCAAAGTAGTTGAAGGCGCGGTCAAAAATATATACGAATTCGGAGTTTCGGTGGAATTAGAGGAAAATCTGGAAGGCTATATCAAGCAAAACGATTTTTCATGGACGAAAAGAACGAAGCACCCTAACGAGTTATTTAAAACCGGAGAAAAAATCAAGGCTGTAGTATTAAGCATAGACGAAGAAAAACAGAGAATCTATCTGGGAATAAAACAGCTTACCGAGAGCCCCTGGTCGCATATTAAAGACAAAT